>CANHYS010000345.1 GCA_947464585.1 Planctomycetaceae bacterium
AAACCGATCTATGGCCTCTTGGATCCGGTCACACGGCATCTGCCGCTGCCCGCGCGAGACTTCCTCAACGGCGGCGGTTGGCTCATCGTCATCCCCAGCGTGATCGCATTGCTGCGGTCCTGGCCCAGCCTCCGGCCGCGAAAAAGTCCGGGTGTCTCGTGAGCGATGGGCGGTCAATCGCCTATTTTCTGACGCCTCTCCGGCGTTTTTGCCGGGGATTTGCCCGCTGAAAAACCCGCTGCCTACCGTTGCCGCGCACCTGGGCTTCCAGGTTGTCGTGGTTTTCCTTTGCAAAGGGGTTCTTTATGCATCGCAGATTGTTTGCTGCAGCGGTGGCGGTTGCCGCCCTGTTCTTGTCGGTCGACTCAGCGTTTGCCGGCAGTCCTTCAACGCAGATTGTGCGGATCAAGAACGTCGGCGCCGCTCCGGTGGCGGTGTTCGCTGCCAATGGCTCCCCGACGGAAAGTCAGGTGAGGGCGGGCTATAAGCTCATCTCGCCGAACGGCGTGGCGCAGTTTGTCATCCGGAAGGGAGCCTCGGTCGGGGTTGCGGTCGACCCGACAACGGCCGCCACGATGAAGTCTAAGGCGGTCGTGAAAAACTCGCTTCCAGTAGCGATCCTGCCCTTCACGTTCCCCAACAGTCGATTTGTCTACCTCGTCGCAACGGCCGGCGGGGCCAGTCCGACAATCAACTTCGCCGCTCCCGGCACCCGGTTCTAATCAGGTTCTCGTTCTATGTTGTGGGGTGTCTGCGGCAAAAGCCATCTGCAAGCCATCGAAAGGCTATCTATGGCCTGCTCCGTCAGGCATGGTGAGGGGCATTTCCAGCGTGTTTTGGGGCTGCACGGTCGCGGCCCAGCCCCCCCGCTCCCGGCTCATACGGCCAGGGACCGCCGCCCTGCCCTGCTCTCCCGTTCCCCGCATTTTCGGCGATCTGCCACGCGGTGTTGTCGGCGGCTGGGCAACATGGTAGCCTCTTCGGCCAGTACGACTGACCTCGTCCGCACTCCAGTCCGTTCGGGAGCTTGGGTTTGTGCATCCGGCGATGGTCGCTCCAGTCGAATTTGAGTTGGTTTGAGCTCCCGATTCTTTGAGGTTCTTTTTATGTCCCGGAAGATTTACGTGGGGAACCTGCCCTGGTCGACCACGTCAGCCGATCTTGAGGCGATGTTTTCCCCCCACGGTGCCGTGCGGGCTGCTGAAGTGATCTCCGATCGTGAGACCGGACGTTCGCGTGGTTTTGGTTTTGTCGAGATGGAGACCGACGAGGGCCTGCAGGCCGCGATCTCGGCTCTGAACGGCCACGAGGTCAACGGTCGTCCCCTGACGGTCAACGAAGCCCGTGAGCGCACTCCCCGCGCTGGTGGCGGCGGCGGTGGCGGCGGTGGCGGTCGCGGCGGCTACGGTGGTGGCGGCGGCGGCGGCGGCGGTCGTGGTGGCTACGGCGGTGGCGGCGGCCGTGGTGGCTACGGCGGTGGCGGCGATCGCTACTAATCGCTCCGTAATGCTAAGTTGCTGAAACACGCATCACGGGAGCCGGCGTCTCGCAAGATCCGGCTCCCGTGATCGTCTCTGAACCGAACCCGTTTCAAAAGACAATTCCCACAGACATACAGCTCAAAGATATCGAAGGAAGCAGATGAGTCCCCCCCCAGCCAGAGGCAAGTTCGCGAAGACCGCCCGCAAGAAGGCCAAGCCGCGTGCGAAGGTCAAGCGTCGCGATCCGATCTTCATCGACGGCGCCCGTCCGCGGCCGATGTTCGTCGACTACAAGGATCTCGAACTGCTCGGCAAACTCGTGAATCGACAGGCCAAGATTCTCGGGCGTCGGAAGAGCGGCTGCACCGCCGCCAGCCAGCATGCCGTGACGCGGGCTATCAAGCAGGCACGGTTCATGGCACTGCTGCCGTATGTTGGTGAGTGATGGGGTTGGGTGAGTGACCGGTCGGACGCGACGAACGCGCGGACAAGCGATGGAACAGGTGAGCGGTCGTGAAACACGAAGCCGCCGGTGACCGCGAAGCCAATCTTGAAGACTCTTCTGGTCTGCGTGCATTGCTGAAGACGCGCCGCCGCGTTGAGTTTCGGGATACCGACGCCGCCGGAATCGTGCACTTCTCGGCGTTCTTCTTCTGGATGGAGTCGGCCGAGCACGAGCTGATGCGATCGGTCGGGCTGCATGTGTTTGAGCGGCATCCGGACGGCAGCGAAACCAGCTGGCCCCGAGTCTCTGTTTCCTGCGACTACCGCTCGACTGCGCGGTTTGGCGACGAACTCGACATCGCCGTCTGCGTGGCGGCGATCGGACGGACGAGCGTCACCTACCAGTTCGTGTTCGAGCACGACGGGCGGGCCGTGGCGCAGGGACGCGTCGTGGCCGTGCGGTGCCTGATGCGACCGGGGAGCAGGCTCGAGCCGGTTGCCATTCCATCCGACATCGTTGCCCGCCTGACCGCATCCGACGCAGGGCTGGAAAAGCATCGTCCGGACTCCACTCCCTGAGTTTCTGAAGCGGCCGTCATGCTCGAGGTCGATCGCCTCTCGAAGTCGTTCCCTGTGCCCGCCGGAACGCTGCGCGTGCTCGACAACGTGTCGTTCACGCTCGCGCCTGGCGGCCGCATGGCGATCATGGGGCCGAGCGGTTCTGGTAAGAGCACGCTGCTGTCGATCCTCGGGGGGCTCGAGGCACCGACCAGTGGCACGGTGCGGCTCGACGGTGCCGATCCGGGCACGATGACCGGGGATGAACGCGCCGTCTACCGGAATCGTCGGGTCGGGTTCGTATTTCAGGAGCATCACCTGCTGGCCGGTTGTACGGCGGTCGACAATGTCGTGCTGCCGGCGCTCGCCACCGGCAGCGTGCATCGCGACATCGAGGTGCGGGCCCGGCGACTGCTCGAGCGGGTGGGCCTCGGCGATCGGCTCGGTTCGCTGCCCGCGGAACTCTCGGGCGGCGAGCGGCAGCGGGTGGCCGTGGCGCGGGCGCTCGTGCTGTCGCCACGCGTGGTGCTTGCCGACGAGCCGACCGGGCAGCTCGACGCCCACGCCGCCTCGATGGTGACCGAACTGCTCGTGGAACTGGCGGCCGAATCGGGCGGCATGCTGGTCGTCGTCACCCATGCGGAGGCGGTTGCGGCCCGCGTGGGAACGATCCGTCATCTCATCGATGGGCGGCTCGTGCCATGACTGCTGACGGCCCTTCCCGTCGCGCCGAATCGCCACCAGTGAGGAGCCTCGTCGGGCTGACCCTGCGGCTGACGCGGCAATGGTGGCCACACCTCGTGGCCTTGGCCGCAGCCTGCGGCATCGTGGCTGCGACCATCGCCGGGGCACTGGGCGTGGGGGATGCGCTGACGCAGGGACTGCGGCGGCTGGCCCTGGCCCGCCTCGGTGGCATTCAGGCGGCGGTGCTCTCCGACGGATTCTTTCGCGCAGAGCTCGCGGACGAGACCACGGGCCGTCTGCGGTCGCAGGCCGCCAAGGCAAGTGCTGCCGCCGATCAGATCGTGCCAGCGATCGTGATGGAAGTGGCACTCGAGGGAACTGCCGGCGATCGCGCCGTCCGAACCGCGCGGGCAACGCTGCTGGCCTGCGATGACCTGCATTCGCTGGGTTTTGTTCCGCTGACAGAAGTTCCAGCCGCAGACACCGTGGCGATCAATCGCGTACTCGCCGACAGCCTCGGAGCGCGGCCGGGAGACGCGATCGTGCTCCGGATCACGAAGCTGGGTGACGTGCCCGCCGACAGCCCGCTGGGCCGCCGCACCGCCGACTCGTGGAGCCGGCGGCTGCGGGTGGCGGAAGTGCTGCCGGCCGAGGGCCTCGGAGACTTCTCGCTCCGGCCCACGCAGGTGACCGGCGGGCTGGCCGTCACGTCGCTCGCCACCGCGCAGGCGATCCTTCGACGGGCCGTGCCCTCTGCCAACGTGCTGCTCTCCGTC
>CANHYS010000346.1 GCA_947464585.1 Planctomycetaceae bacterium
GAATCGGGGAAGAGCGCCCGCAGCTGGGGGCGACAATAGCGTCGATAATGGTGCAGTGCTTCGTCCCAATCGCTCCACAACGCCATGCTTGCTGGCACCGTGATGACCGCGAGACCGCCCGGCTTGAGCAAACGGTGCAAGCCTTGTACCACCGCGCCATCATCAGCAACATGCTCGAGCACATCCAGAGCCGTAACGTAGTCGAGCGCGCCGGCAGGCAGAGGCACTTCGTCGCCCGCGAGGCTGAGGATCTGGTCCTGCGAAAAGCGCGTCCGAAGGATCCGCAACGCTTCCTCATGGTCATCCAGCACCAACACGCGACAATCGCGTTCCATCTCCTTCGCGAACAGGCCCGTGCCCGCACCGCAATCGAGCAGAACGTCCTCTCGCCGAGGTGGACGGACACGGTTGATCCAGCGACGGACACACTCTCGCTTACCGGCGTAATACCAGTGCTCGGGCTCCACCCTCTCCAGATTGGCGTATTCTTCTGCGTTCATGCAAACAACTGCTCTCGATGCCGGAAATGGGCTCGAGTATCACCATCTCACGGCAGTTCACCCTGATCCTCGACCGCCCAGAGGTTCTTCTGCGAAGCCACGAAAAGTGTCTTGTTGGCCGCGCACGGGATCGACCAGACCGGCGTGCCCAGCTTGATGTCTGCCAGCACCTTCTTCTCGAGCCCGGCCGCCAGCACGATCAGCGACTTCCGCGTGCCGATCCAGACCTTGCCGTCGGCCACGAGCGTGCTCGACCAGATTTCCTCGCGGGTGTCGTGCACCCAGTGCAGCCGCCCGGTCGCCGCATCGAGGCAGTGCACCCTGCCGGCATACTCCGCCGCGTAGACAAGCCCGTCGACAACGGCCACCGTCGAGAGCGCCCGCCCGATGCCGGTGTATTGCCAGACCCGGCCGCTCTTGGTGACGTCGCCCGTGCCGTCGATCGCGATGCAGGAGAGCGCACCGCGGCCAGGCCCATGCACCGGATCCTGGCCGATGCCGACATAGACCCGGTTGCCCACGATCACCGGCGATCCGATCACCTCGTTGGGGCTCACGAGCATTCCGTCGGCGTCGAGCGTCCGCGGGCCGCCGCGGACCAACGCCCAGTAGTCGATCTTCACGCCGCCCCGCTCTCGGTAGCCAGGTGGATTGCAGTCGAACGACCAGGTCTCCCGTAGGGTCGCAGGCTGGAGGGCCGCCGGCGCGGACGTCGTCGGTTGCCCACCCGCCACAGCCTTGGCCGACAGCGGCTCGAAGCCGTGGCAAACGCCATCACCGCCGCCAAACACGACCTGCTTACGGCCCTTCACGTCGGCCAGCGTGGGCGACGACCATTGCCCGTGGAACACGTTCGCACTGATCCGTCCGTCGTCCCGCGCGAGCAGCTTCCCCGACCGCTTGTCGAGCACGATCAGCGACGCTGCCGTCGGCAGCACGACCTTGCCGTCATAGACGCCGTTGGCCGTCCCCACGTAGAGATGGTCGCCCACCATGAGGATCGAGCAGTTGGCGGCATCGTGCGGGAACACCGGCAGGTCGCGGATCATGTCGAACCGCCAGAGGATGTCGGCATCGCGGTCGCCGGGCTCGACGGGCACCGCCCCCTCGGGCACCGAAAAGGTCGCCTCGGCGGTAAACGGACCATCGTTGCCATTGGCCATGCCCGCAACGTCGAGGCAGACCACTTCGCAACGATTGGTGACGAGATAGACGCGGTCGCCATCGACGGTCGCCGTCGAGCAGACGCCGAGGTTCATGTCGTCAAAATCCTCGCTCACCTTCGAGCGGTCGATCTCCAGCCGCGGCACCACCAGCCGCCAGATCAGGCTGCCGGTCTTCTCGTCGAGGCACATGAGCACGCCGCCCCGGGTCGACTGGAACCGGTCGTCATCGAGATCCTCGTCATTGGTGCCGATGTAGACTCGGCCACCGGCCACCACGGGACAGGAGTAGTTCTCGCTTCCCAGGCGGACCATCCAGCGAACGTTCTTCGCCGTGGCGGGATCGAATCCCATCCGATCGCGTTTCTTCCTGCCGGGATGGAACGACGCCGGCAGGCCCGACTCGCGGGAGACGAGATTGCGGTAGGGCCCACCGCCCCACTGGGGCCAATCCGCTGCGGCGGCGGATTCCAGCGGCACCGCGGACAACCCCGCAACTACGACAAGGGCCAGTACTCGGCAGGCATGCATGCTCTATTCCCCGGTGACAGTTGCGTTATTGTTGATGGACTTGGTCGCCGGGTCCAGACATCCCATCCCCATCCGCATGACACTCGAAAACCAACCGGTGCAACCCGCTCCTCCCCATTCGATCGCCCCGGCCGTGGACGCCACCACCGCTGAACCAACCCGTCGGGTCGACATCGCGATCGTGGGGGCCGGGGCCGCCGGACTCTTCGCGGCAGCCTGGGCGGGACGCACGGCCCAGGGACGCGGTCTGACGCCGTCGATCGTGGCCGTGGATGGTGCCCGCAAACTGGGTGCAAAAATTCTCGTGGCCGGTGGCGGCCGCTGCAACGTCACACACTGGCGGGTGGCCGACAGCGACTTCGCCGGCAGCACGCCACCGGCGATCCGCAAGGTGCTCGCACGCTTCACGGTGGACGACACGGTCGCCTTTTTCAAGGCGGCGGGTGTGGAGCTCAAGCGTGAAGACACCGGCAAGCTCTTCCCCGTCACCGACTCGGCGCGGACGGTGCTCGATGCCCTCGTCCGCGAAGCCACCCGCTGCGGTGCCACGCTCATGCATCCCGCGAGGGTCGAAGCAATCGTTCGCGAGCCGGCGGGCTTTCTTGTGACGACGTCGGCCGGGCCACTCCGCGCGGCCCGCGTGATCCTCTGCACCGGCGGGAAGTCACTGCCCAAATCGGGCTCCGACGGCAGTGGCCATGCCCTGGCCATGTCGCTTGGCCATTCGCGCACGTCTCCGATCGTGCCTGCGCTCGTGCCGCTCACGCTGCCAGCCGGACACTGGATCACGGAGTTGTCAGGGCTCACGCTGCCCACCGAACTCGTTCTCTCGACCGCCAGCGGCAAGCGCATGATGGCCTGCACCGGGAGCACGCTCTGCACCCACTTCGGCCTCTCCGGCCCGGCGGTGCTCGACATCAGCCGCCACTGGCTCGTCGCCAGGGACCGCGCCGCCTCCGCGGGCGAAACGCCAGTGAAGCTCTCAATCAACTGGCTGCCGGGAACGCATCCGGGTGCCGTCGACGACATGCTGCTCGAGTCGCGGGGCCGTGGCCCGCTCGCCGTGCTGCGCGAGCATCTTCCCGATCGCCTCGCGCGGCGGCTCTGCGAACTCGCCGGGGCACCCGCCACCGGCGACCTACCTCGTGAACCACGGAAGCGACTGGTGACGCTGCTCGCCGGAACGCCGCTGGAGGTCACGGGGGATCGCGGCTTCACGCTCGCCGAGGCCACCGCCGGCGGCGTGCCGCTCTCGGAGGTCCGCCTCGACACGATGGAGAGCCGCCTCTGTCCGGGGCTGCATTTTGCAGGGGAGGTGCTCGATGTCGACGGCCGGATCGGCGGCTTCAACTTCCAATGGGCCTGGGCAAGCGGCTTCCTTGCCGGCACCGCCGCAGCGAGCTAGACGGGGACGCAGCTCGTTTCCGACTTCGGACACTCGCTGCGTTCCCTTTTTTCCGGTCGCTGGTCGAACAGCGGCGCGAGCAGACGCTCTGCGGCGGCCGTCACCTGCTCGACGCTGATGGCCAGCATCGAGCGTGCGCCCTCGGCCGCAGACGAACTGGCTCTGACGACTTCGCTGGCAGTCTTCCAGGGATGCCATTGCCTTGGATCGGTCGGACCAAAGAGCGCCACCACTGGCACGCCGTGCGATGCGGCGACGTGCGGCAGACCGCTGTCGATGCCCACGCAGAGATCCATCCGTGCCAGCAGGCCGCCCACCTGCCGCAGCGGCACCGAGGCCGA
>CANHYS010000347.1 GCA_947464585.1 Planctomycetaceae bacterium
GAGCAGCATCCGTCGCTGGGTCGCGCCGCACGACGGCACGGTGACGATCACCGCCGAACTCACGCATTCTGACGCCAAGACCGAGGGCGTGGTCGCCCGCGTCATCTCCAGCCGCACCGGCCAGCTTGGCGAGTGGCAGGCGGTCGGTCAGTCGGTGGTCACGAATCTCGAGAATGTGGCCGTGAAGCAGGGGGACGCGATCGACTTCGTCGTCAGCAGCCAGACCGACAAGGACGCCGGCCCCTACCAGTGGTCGCCGAGCATCCTGATGCCCGGCATGGAAATGCCCGGCATGCCGGGGATGTCCCGCCGGTGGGATGCGAGGACCGACTTCGCCGATCCGGCGAAGCCGGCGAAGCCGCTCACGGCGCTCGAAGAACTCTGCCAGGCACTTTTCCTGTCGCCCGAGTTCGCTGTGCTCGAGTGAGTCGGCGCATCAGGCAGCCACAGTTCGCGGCGCCGAGCAGCGTCTGCCGCGGAGCTACTTTTGGGCGTCGCCGGCTTTGTCGCCGTTGCCCGACGAGATCTCGAATGTGGCCTTCGATCCGTCCTTGGGCACGCTCCACTTGAGCGGGGTCTGGCTGATGTCCGAGTACGACTTGGGGATCCAGCCCGGCTCCTTCGGCGGGTTCTCGAGCAACTTGGTGACCTTCGCCTGCCATTCGAAAAATCCTGGCGGCGGCGTCCGTGAGCCCTCCGGGACCGCTGCGAAATTGGGCTGCGGAATCGACTTGGTGGAGTTGATCATCGTCACCTTGTAGTCGCCCGGCATCACGCCCTTGTCCTGGTAGGTCATCATCTCGAACGTGCCGTCGGCGCCGACAACGCCGTTGGCCATTTTCGTGTTGCCTTGCGGGACGAAGACCACTCGTGCCCCTTCCATCCCCGGCTTGCCGTCGACGACGAGCTTTCCCGAGACTGTCTTGAGGCCGTTGCCGCAGCCTGTCGCCGACACGATCGCCACGGCCACGGTCAGGAGCGAGGCAAGTCGGATCGCCATCTCAATTGTTCGGCGACAGCGACCGGTTTCACGGGGCAGGGCACTGGTCTGGCAGATGTTCATCGGCGTTTGACTCTTCAGGCTGCGGATTGCGGCGGGCGGAGGGTTCGATCAAGCTATCGGTCGGCCTGACCGATGGCTCCCTCATCCCTACCCGCGCAGACTGTCATGGTAGCACAGACGAGAAACGTTTTACTAGCGATCGCGGCGGCCCTTGGCCTCGTGGTGGCGCCCCCGTTTGTGCCTGCTGGGGCCGCCGATTTTCACGTCGATCCCGAGGCCGGCGATGACGCCCGCGATGGCTTGGCTTCGACCGTGGAATCGGCCACCCGTGGGCCAGTCCGCACGATCCAGCGGGCGTTGCGGGCGGCGGGCGCTGGCGACACGGTCCACCTCGCGGCCAGCCGCGAACCCTACCGCGAGTCGCTCATGCTTTCCGGGCCGTCGAACTGGAAGCATGACGGTGGTGAGCCGGGCCGGCCGCTCGTCATCGACGGCCACGGCGGCACGCTCACCGGGGCCGAGCCCTGCCCGTCTGCCGGCTGGGAGCCGTGGCGGGGCCGCGTCTATCGCAGGGCGGATTTCCCGCAGGCCGCGGCCCTGATGGTGGGCGATCAGCGGGTGCCGGCCGCCTCGCCCACGCTCGCGCTCGAGCCAGGCGACTGGATCTATTTTCCGCCTTACAAGCATCTCTACCTGCGGCCCGCCGCGATGCCGGTCGGCGAGGTGCAGCTCGTGCCGGCCACAGGCGAGCCGGAGACCGTTGCTCCGAACCGCTGGGGGCCGGCCGGTGCTCCGGGCGTGGTGCGGCTGGTGGGCGTCGCGGAGCCCGCGGCGCTCATGATCGCCGGCCGCCGCGTGCCGCCGATCACGATCAAGGAGCGGCTCAAGCCGGGGCAGTACACGGTCGAGAGCGGAACGGTTTACTACCACCTTCCGGAAGGAAAATCGTTTGAGTCGCTCTCGATCGAGTGCGTCGTGCGGGCCAACGGCGTGCACATCAGCGGCACGACGGCCCATGTCGTGATCCGCAATCTGCACGTGACGCGGTTTTCCAACGATGGCTTCAATATCCACGGCCAGGCCCACGACATCCTCTTCCAGAACATCACCGCCACCCACTGCTTCGACGAGGGCTACAGCGCCCATTCCGACGCGGAGACGGCGGTCGAAGGCGGCCGGCTGCTCTTCAACGCCAGTGGCCTGACGAACGTGGGCCGTGCCCGCACCCGTTGCCGCGACATGCTGATCGCGTTCAACGACGGCATCGGCTACCTCGGCATGGACGCGACGCACGAAGACCTGGAGAACGCGATCCTCGTCGACAACGGCCTGCAGTTCGGCGGGGGCGGTCCAGAGAGCCGGCTGCGGGCGAGCAACGTGCTGGCCGTGAGCACTGGCCTGGCGATGAGTGGCGGGGCTCGCAGCGGACAGCTTTCCTTTGGGGGACCAACGTCGATCGACCGGCTCACCTCGATCGGGCCGCACGCGGCGCGGTTCACGAGCGACGCGGCCGTCACGCTCCGCGACGCAGTGTTCCTCGGCGGCCGGGCAGACTGGCACTTTCGCACCGACGAGCCACGGCAGCGGCTGCCGCAGGTCGATGGCCTTCAGGTCGATCCTGCGCTGACGATGTCGTGGGGAGCCAAGCCGCCGTTCGCCAGCCGGCCGCTCCTGGCCTGGCTCGAGGAGTTTTTCCCGGGGCAGGCACGGGCCGCCGGGGCAGAAGGCCTCGGCACGCCAGCGGGTGTCATCTCGCTCGACGGCCTGCCGGTTACCGGTGGATGTACCTCAGCCCTCGTGGGGAAGGCACGTGAATTTCTCGGCGAACAACGCCAACGGCTCGAAGCCGTCACGAAGTAGTCCGCAACGGAGGCGGACTCAGTCGGGGATTGTGACGGTCTGCCTGTCGGCGTGGTGCCCAAGCAACTGGAACACTTGGGTGTTGAGATTCTCGCTCATGAAACGCACGGTACCGTCGCCGAAGGCGAAGTTCGCTCCGTTCACGTGTTTCGACTTGAATCCCAGGCCCGTGGACCAGTTTCCGGGGGAGCAGCCCGCTGGGTAACTACTGTCCCTCATGTTGATCGGCATCATCGTGCTCGTCGGAAAGTTGCCCCAGGCGACGAACGCATTGGCGTCGTCCTGCCGGATTCTGTCTAAGGCGTAGATTTCGCCCAGCATGATCGTTTTGCTGGTTCCGTCGAGAACGTGCTTGAGCATTCGACGCATCTTCACCTCGTTGTCGCTGACGATGGTGGCGCTCGTGCCACCAGCCTGACCAACGTACATGAACATTCCTCGCTGTTGATTGGGGTCGGTCGTGGAGGATGAAGAGGTGCCCGAACCGGAACTCCAGGTCGCGACGTTCGGCGTGAAGAGACTCCTCGGTAGGTTCGGCTCGCATGCACCATCTGTGTTGCCGTTGGTCAATTTCGGGCCGGCGCATGCCGAGTAGTTCGAGATCGACCTGGTTATCTTGTTGGCGGCCCAGCCGTGCGATGCGTAGTCGGTGCCGAAATCGCTCGGGCAGCGCATCCAGGCGGGGCCGAGGTTTGCGAGGCGGCGGCCCTGCTCGGGTGAACCATTAGGCTCGGCAGTTTCTGTCGGCTGCACGGCCCCCCTTTGAAAGAGATCCATCGATTCCATGTAGGGCAGCACGTAATAGAGCCACGTCCAGCCGGAGTTGTTGGTGGTGGCGGCACTGGGCCAGATATTTCTCCTTTGGTACCCCGCGGACCATTCGATCGCGCCGTGCGGGAGGTGCCCACGAGCCGACTCGAAGTTGAGCACGCCGAGCGCGAGGTTTTTCATGGTGTTCTGGCAGGCCGACTGCCGGGCCGACTCGCGGGCAGCCTGCACGGCCGGCAGCAGCAGACCGACCAGCGTGCCAATAATCGCAATCACAACGAGCAGTTCTACGAGCGTGAAGCCTGCTC
>CANHYS010000348.1 GCA_947464585.1 Planctomycetaceae bacterium
GGTCGTTGGATGACCACCGACACGCTTGTATCGGTGGGGCGACTCCAGCGCAGGTCGATGGCGCCACGGTCCGCTGTCTCGGGATGGAGGACGTCATCCTCGAACAGTTCGATGCGATCGACCACGCATCCCTCCGGCACGTCCAACGGGATCGTGACGAGTGCGGTTGAACTGGCATCGAGTCTGGCGTCGAGGTGCATCCGCACCTGCTCGCCGGCAAACACGACCACCTCCCGCTGAGAGCCACGGATTTCCTGACGGCGACGCTCGGCTGTGAGCCGTGCCCGCGGCGCCGAGGTGGTTCCCGCGGCCGCGAATGGAGCCGCGACGGTGGAGCCTGCCACGGCATCGACGGCGATGGATCGCAACACCTCGCCCCGCCAGAAGCGGGTTTCAAACGATGCTTCGCCCTCGGGGGTGTCGGTGTGGGTCAGCCCGGGTGGCAGGTCGATCCGCACCGCGAGGCTGGGGCTCGCCACGAACCGCACGCTCCTCGTGTCCACGATGACATTCTCCACCCACGCCTCCGGCACATCGAAGACTCCCACGGCATCGGCCAGGGCCATCCGAAAGGGGATCTCGAAATGAAATCGGCCTCGCTCGGGTGACCGTCGCTCCACGAGAAACCGTCGGTTGCCAAGCGGACGGATCGAGACGCCTTCGGCCGCTGCACCGTCGTCCTGCGGCTGGCCATCCTGCTGCGACGACGGCGTGATCCACTCGAGCCCGAGAGCCGCTCGCACAATGCACGACCGCACGATCGCATCCCCGGCATCGATCTCATAGACGCCGGTCAACCGGCACTCGTCGAGGTTCCAGAAAATGTCGTTGCGACTCACGGCCGTCGGCGGCAACGAGGCGAGTTCAACGCCTGCCGCCACCGACCTCGACAGCCGCACCTGGGTCGATCGCGACACATCGAAGAGGACCACGGGAGACTCGGTCGAACGCCGCGGCGCCACCACGAACACGCCCGGCATCGCCGCGCGTTCGCAGACAATCGCGGCCGCGGTCCGCCCCGCCATCGGCACGAACTGCAGCGATGCCTCGGGCGCCTGTGGGAGCGAGATCATCGCCGTTTCCACGTCGCCGCGGCGTCGATCGGACGCCTCGACATCCACGCTCACGGTGTGCCGCCCCGCATCCGGGACCACGCAACGCAGAACGGCATCGGCGGCCTCGAGCCTTGCCGTGACAGCCGCTCCATCGATGCGGAGCGTCCCTGGACGGAACCGCGCGCCGCTGCCGGACTGATCGAGCAGCAGGGTGCCTCCAGCATCCGCGTCGACGTCGATGTCCAGCCGCCACGATGCCCATGAACCGTCACCCTCCGGCAACGCCGCCGCGGTCACCCGCACCGCCATCACCCGCACTGCCGCCGTCGCCGCGCGGCCATCCTCGCCGCGCACGAGCGCGCGGAAAAGTTCCTCGGGTACGAGGACCGTGGCTTCGCCTCCGCGGCCTGTCTTCTGATCACCTGCGATGGGCGTGATGAAGACCTGCATCGGCACGGTGCTGCCGTTGCTCGCGGAGGCTGCCGCGACTGCGGCCCCATCGCTCTCCTCGGCGGCCGCCACCGGCGTCGCGGCCAGGCTGCATGCCAGACTGCATACTCCGAGTAGCAACGCCACGATTCCTACCGCTCCCGCCCTGCCCTCAGCCCCACCGCCGCTGCGCAGTCCCGGAAGCCAGCCCATCGCGACCAGCGTCAGGGCTGCGAGTGAGGCCCACCACGCCGCCCTGGCGATGCCGTCGAACGGAGCGACGATCCAGAGGGCGGCCACGCCGGCCAGCAGGCAGAGCAGCACCGCCCGCCGTGGACTCCGACGGGCCACGAACAGTGTGACAAAGCCTGCCACCAGACCGGCGAGCACCGCCGCAGCCGACAAGACGCGGGCATGCACCACGACCACGTTGGCTTCCCCAGTGCCATCGCCGGCAGGGACGAGAACGCGTTGGCGAAATCCCTCCCGCAACCCGCCCGTCGGTGCCAGCGTGGAGGAATCGACCTCGCTGTGCCCCGACGACTGAGTCGATTCGTCGAGCCGATTGCCAGACACCTGGAATGGCCCCCCACGGCCTCTTCCACGGACGGCCCACAGCCTCGCGACCCAGTCACGCTGATCGATGTCCCCGACCACGCGGACCGTGTCGCTCACCCGAGCGATCTCCAGTTCGGGTGGCAACAGCAGCCGCCACTCCCGATGCAAAACAGGAATATCGAGTTTCACTCCCGCGGCATCGACCCGCCACGCCGACCACAGTCCGCTGCCCAGCCGCCCGCCGCCATGCGCTCCGTCGGCAACGGTTCGCACCAGCAAGCTCACAAGCGGCCTGCCCGCTGGCAATTCGATCGGCAACTGTCCGCCCGCTGCTGCCCGTTCGCCCAGGGGCAATCGCACTCCGTCGAGCAGGATCCCCTGCACACGGCGGCCGGATGGAAGACTGAGCGTCAGACCGGTGCGGCCATGGTTATCGATCTCGAAGAGCGTCTCGTATTCCGTTGCACCGGAAGCGTGGCACCATGACGACGTGGTCTCCCGCCAAGCCCACGCCCGACCGTCAACGCCGCCCGGCGTCAGCTCCGCCGCGGCGACATCCGCGGGATCGGACGCCGCCGCCGGATCGAAGGAAAACTCGGCGACCGTCACCGGGTCGGGTTCGGCCGTGACCGACTCGGGTGGGACTTCGCTGAGTCGCCGATTGATCACCTGGGGCTGAATGCGGCCCACGTTCCGCACGATGCAATGGCCCACGGCCGACGTCGCGCCGTCCACCCAGGCCAGCAGCACCGGGGTGGGACGCGTGAACGGGATCGAGCGGGCGGCGCGGATCGTCACGGCGCCGCGGGCCGGGGGATTCAACTCGACGAGCCAGCGTTCGCCACCGGCTGCTCCCGTGCCCCCGGGACCGGTTCGCCGATCGGTGGAATCGAGCCGCCGCGCCGCGACCGTGCCGATGGCAGGAGGCAGCAGCGACCACTCCATCGGATCATCGACAGGCTCGGAGAACTGCACCACGATCGAATCGAGATCGGACGCCGCCGGATGGCACTCGAACGTCACCGCTTCGGTGAGCCGGTCGTCACGGACAGTGAGCCGCACCTGGGTTCGCGCATCGAGGGGCGGACGGCGGCGCACGAGTCGCGCGGGCCGCGATGCCGCGCGAAAACCAGCCCACAGCCGCGCCCGCGCGGCCCCCTCCTCCATCAGCATGGCCAATCGGCCGTCCGGCCCCACAGCTTGGAAATCGGCCTGGACCGGGCCGGCCGGCACGGGACGATCCGGAGATGACGCCTGATCATGTGGAAATTCGACGGTCGTCTCGGGACTGCTGCGCAGGTCGAGCAGCGCCGAACGCTCCGACTCGCCATCGAGACGAACCATGTCGATTTCCGCCGTGGAGAAATCCTCGCCCAGCGCAATGCCGGCCCGATGTCCCGTGATCCGCAGCCCGAGACTGCGGGCGGGCGTGACGGCGGCAATCAGACCGATCCGCAGCACATCGCCGCGTGTGTCACGAAGCACCTTCCAATCCAATCCCGCGGCTGGCTCGTCGGCGCTGCGGCGTCGCGGTGCCTCGGCCAGTTCCGCCGGCGTGGGCAGCGTGATGGCCTCGACGGAATCGATGAACCAACCTGGCGTGATGCGAGCCGTCAGGTCGAAGGCTTCTCCACGCTGCACCCGCACATCACATGTCGCGCGGCCCACCACCACCCCCGGCGACAGATCGACCGTCGTGACACGCACCACGTCGAGATCAGCGGTGCGAGGCAGCAGCGACAGCGCGACGATCGCCCCCGGTGACTGCTCCTCCACGAACAGCCGTGACGGCCAGACGCCCGGGGCCGCACCCTCCTGCTCGCTGCCGGCGTGTGGATCAACGGCCGGGGAATCAACGGCGGGGGCCGTGTTCAGGTCCGCGGTCACCGTCGCTAC
>CANHYS010000349.1 GCA_947464585.1 Planctomycetaceae bacterium
ATGCCATGCGCAGCACCAGCAAACTGCGTTTGCCAAGAAAAAACGACACGATGTCGTGTTTTTCGTGAAGTCAGAAAGGCCAGATGAGCGGCGCGAGCGCTACCGTGATCGCCATCACAAGAAGGTTCAGCGGCCCGCCGAAGCGGACGTAGTCGCTGAATTTATAGCCACCTGGCCCGTAGATCATGAGGTTTGTCTGATAGCCCATCGGCGTGGCGAAGCCGCAGCTGGCCGCCACCGTCACGGCCATCACGAACGGGAGTGGATTCACGCCCAAATCGGCGGCGGTCTGCCAGGCGATCGGAAACGTCAGCACTGCCGCCGCATTGTTGCTCATCAGTTCCGTGAACAGCATCGTCACGAGGTAGATGGCCGCCAGCACGACATGCGGGTGGTCGCCGGCGGCTGCGATCGTCGACTGGGCGATCCCCTCCGCCAGTCCCGTCTTCTCCATGGCCCGTGCCAAACCGAAGCTCGCCGCGATTAGAAGCAGCGACTCCCACTCGATCGACTGCCGGGCCTCGTCCGACGAGATGCATTTCATAGCCACCACGACGGCTGCCGCGACGAGTGCGGCCGCCACCATCGGCACCAGTTCGAGCGTGGCCGCCAGCACCATGGCCGCCAGCACCGTGCAGGCGATCCAGGCCTGATCATGCCGCGGAGGCGTGAAGTTGCTCACCGCGCTGACAAGGTAGAAATCGCGGTTGCTCCGCTGGTGCTCCGCAAACTCGGGGCTCGCTTCCAGGAGGAGCGTGTCGCCCGGCTCGAGTGTGATGTCGCCAATTTTCATCTGCAGCCGCTCGCCATTACGGGCCACGGCGATCACCACCGCGTCGTAGGTCGACCGGAAGCGGCCCTCGCGGATCGTGCGGCCGATCAGCGGGCAGGTGTTTGAAACGACCGCCTCGATGAGTGTTCGTTCGGATCGCGGATCGTCGAGCTTGAAGACCTGGTCGGTGGCCGGCCTTAGGCCGCGGATCTTCTGCAGCTCCACGACTGAATCGACGACACCCACGAAGACGAGCCGATCACCAGCCTCCAACCGCTCGGTGGGGGCCACGGCCGCCATCACGTGCCCGCCACGGTCGATCTCCATGAGAAACAGGCCGTCAAGACCGCGCAGGCCCGCTTCCTCGATTGAGCGGCCGATGAGGGGGCTGCCCGTCTCGACGAGCATTTCGAGTGAATACTGCCTGGGGTCGTCGCTCGGACTGACCGCCGGTCGTCGATCCTTGAGCAGGTGACGGCTCGCAAAGATGAGGTACACAAAGCCCGCGAGCAGCAGCGGCACACCCAGCCAGGAGATCTCGAACATGCCAAGGTGGTGGCCAGTCTTCGCCGCCACCAATCCGCTGACGACGACGTTGGTGCTCGTGCCGATCAGGGTGCAGAGTCCGCCCAGCACCACGGCCGCATTCATCGGCATGAGCAGCTTGGAGACACTGAGTCGGTGCTTCTTCGCCCAGTCGCGAATGGCCGGCACCATCAAGGCAACCACCGGGGTATTGTTCATGAAGGCGGAGAGGGCGGCGGGGCCGACCATCGTCCGCATCTGGGCCGAGGCCAGCGACTCCGGCCGGCCGAGAGCCCGGTCAACGAGCGCCGCCAGCGCGCCTGTCCGTTCCACGGCTGCGGCCAACACGAAGAGTGCCGCCACGGTGATCATGCCCTCGTTGCTCATGCCCTTGAGGGCTTCGTCGGGGGTGAGCACGCCCGCCGCGAGCAGCACCACCACCCCGCCGATCATCGCCATGTCGGGTCCACGTTGGCTGAAGAGCAGGGCGGCCAGCGTGGCGAACACGACGCCGGCCGTGAGCACGGCCTGCCAGTTCTGGAGCAAGATCTCGGGGCTCATGCGGAACGTTGTCCAGAGGGCTGAAGCACTCAGTCGGAATGTGAAAATGTCGTGAGGACACGCTGCGCGTGCAAGGGCAAAAGCCGCCGCCTGGGCGACCGTGGCGGGGAGCCGCCTTTTTCGGTACCCTTGCGCAGACTTCGGTCATGTCCCACCGGAGCCGTATTTCATGATCGATCAATAACTTGAAGTCCTGGCGAGAACGCGGTCGTTCTGGAACTGGAGAGAGTGCGACCATGACCCACGATGCTCGCCTGCCGCCGCGTGACCGCTTCGAGGGCTACTATGCCACGCCGCGGGCCCCGTGGGATATCGGGCGGCCGCAGCGGGCCTTCGTCGAGGCGGCCGAAGCAATCCGGGGCAGGGTGATCGACATCGGCTGCGGGACAGGCGACCTCGCCCTCTGGCTGGCGGAACAGGGCCGCACGGTCACCGGGGTCGACTTTCTCGAAAAGCCGTTGGAGGCGGCCCGGCAGAAGGCTGTCGAACGCGGGCTGTCCGTGAACTTTCTGCAGATGGATGCGGTGGCGGTTGGCGAGATTCCCGAGCGATTCGACGCGGTCACCGACTGCGGCCTCTTCCACACGTTCGACGATGCCGGCCGGACGGCCTACGTCGGGGCGCTCAGACGCCTGCTGGAGCCGGGATCACGTGTCTTCCTGCTCTGCTTTGCCGATGCCGAACCGGGAACGCATGGCCCACGCCGCGTGAGCGAACGCGAACTGCGGGAGGCGTTTGCCAAAGGCTGGCAGGTTGAGACGGTCGAACCAGCCCGCTTCGAAGTCGTGCCGGGCATTCCCGGGGCGGAATTCGGTCCCGGTGGTGCCCAGGCCTGGTTTGCCGTCGTGCGACGGGCCTGAATCTGGCCTGAATCGTCGCTTGCAAATCTGCAAGACGATCTTTTCGCCGCGGGGCTTGGCCCGTCCGCCGTCGAGGGCCGTAGAATGGATAGAGGCGGCTCACAAAATAGCCAAGACTCAAGTCGAACCCAGACTCGTAAGCGAGGAGAGAAGATCATGAACCGTGCAACGAAATGGACGATGACGCTGGCCGTGCTGGCCGGTGGTCTGATGACGCAGCAGGTGATGGCCCAGCAGGTTGTGCAGCCGGTGCCCGCCCAGGTACGAACGGTGCAGCCGACTCGCTCGTACCGTAGTTTCTCAGTGAATCCGGCCCGTGGCGACGTGCGTCGGAACGGACCGCACAGCGGTGAGTCCACCTGGCGGCATGCGGGTGCCAAGCCCGCCGGTCACTACGCCACCGGTCGCTGATCAGGAACTGGAAGAAAAAGGGGACAGGCACCTTTCCCTTCGTAAAACGAGCCAGTCCTAAGTAAGAATGTTGAGGGGCCCGGTGCGACGAATCGCACCGGGCCCTCGGTGTTTCTGCACGGTTGTAAGGAATGGCGATGGGCAGACGGGCCATGGCCCCGCGTCATCGCCGACGTTCTGACAGACCAAGGGTGTTGATGGGAGCCACCTCCTTCCAGGCGGATGAGACGGAAACCAACGAAGTGATTGCATAGTGACGGTCAAGTGCGGCCTCCATGCCGACTTGAGCCGCATCGTCCACGAATCGGATGAAAGTGGCCGCATCGCGGCGAGCGATCAGCCAGCGGACGAGTGCGGCACTCTGACCGTAGAAGATTTTCTGCCGCACGGAGTCGGCGGGGTAGTCCTCGATCGCGAGCAGATCGGCGGCCGACCAGGCGAGACCACGACGCCTGGCGTCCTGGAAATCGGCCTCGTGCCCCTTCTGCTTCTCAGGAGTGTCGAACAACAGCGCGAGTCCCTCGTCAGCCCACCGCGGTGGAGCGGTATGGATGAAATGGTCGGCGAGCACGACGTGCACCAGTTCGTGGTCGATGGCATCGGGCACGATTCCGGGGCCATCTCCCATGACGTCGATCCTGCGGGTGACCACGCGGTCACCAGAGAATTCCAGCGATGTCGCCCCGCGGGCATCGGCGGGAGAACTGCCCACGGCTTGCTCGAACGAGTCGGCAGAGGCGTGCACATGAATCTCGCAGCGCACCAGCCAGGGCTTGGGATGCGTTTCACCGAGAAGCTGGGAGAAGGC
>CANHYS010000350.1 GCA_947464585.1 Planctomycetaceae bacterium
CCGTCCTTCGTGACCTTCGGCGAGCCCCAGCCCTTGTCGAGCACGGCGTTGCGGCCACGCGGGCCGAGCGTGCTCTTCACCGCCCTGGCGAGCTTGGAAACGCCGGCGAGCAGCGGCTGACGGGCCTCATCGTCGAACACCATTTGTTTGGCCACGAGAAACTCCTCCAAAGATTGACGAGTAGCAACAAGAAAACGTGTTGAATTGGCAGTCCATGCCGGGCGGCGGAAAACGGAGCAACCGGCGTGCCAAAGTCTTTCGGTTCTGGGGAAACAGGACAGCGGCTGCTGTCTTTTCTTGATTCGGAAGCCTGGCACAAGCCCCGTTTCTGTCTCGGCGGCGAGTGCCGTTTTGGCAGGACACGTCCGCTTTCACAAGCCCCAGCGGGCTGGGCCGCGAGATGAGCGTTTGAGGCACGCTACGGTGCCCAGTCGATCGTGCCCTCCAGTCCGCGGACGAACGCCGCGAGCAGATCGGCCGTCCGGTCGGCATCGTCGAGCGAGATCGTCTCCACCGCCGAGTGCATGTAGCGGTTGGGCACGCTCACCAGACCGGTGGCAACGCCCGCTCGCGTGGTCTGGAGCACGTTGGCATCGGTCGGGGTGGCCCGGCCGCTCGCCCCCAGTTGGACCGGTATCTCCCGGGCCTTGGCGGCCGCCAGCAGACGGTCGACGACGTGCGGATTCATGTTCGGCCCGCGGTAGACGACCGGTCCCTTGCCAAGTCCCACGTCGCCCTCCGACTTCTTGTCGATCGTCGGGCAGTCGGTGGCATGGGTCACATCAACCGCGATGGCGACATGCGGATCGACGCCGTAGCAGCTCGTCTGCGCTCCCCGGAGGCCGATTTCCTCCTGCACCGTCGAAGCCACGAAGAGCCCGCAGGGCAGGGGACCAGCGGCTGCCGCCCGCCGGAAGGCCTCCAGCACCACCCACAGGCCGACCTTGTCGTCCATGGCCACGGCGCTGGCGAGGTTGCGCCTAAGGGGCTGAAACCGCAGTTCGAAGGTCACGCAATCCCCGATCCGCACCACGCTCTCGGCATCGGCCTTGTTCTCGGCGCCGATGTCGATCCAGAGGTCTTTCATCTTTGGCACGACCTTCCGCTCCTCCTCGGTGAGCAGGTGGATCGGCTTCCGCGACATGACGCCGTTGATCGGCCCCGACGCGGTCCAGATGACGACCCGGGCACCGACGAGCTGGATCGGATCCCAGCCGCCGATCGGCTGCACCGAAATGAAGCCGTCCGAGTCGATGTATTGGACGATCAGCCCGATCTGATCACAGTGGCCGGCCAGCAGCATCCGCGTGGGGGCGGTCGGGTTCTTCGCTCCGATCACGTTGCCGTGGGCATCGGTGACGACGGTGTCGGCGATCCCCGAAAGATAGTCCCGCACCAGCCGCTGAATGGGCTGTTCGTAGCCGGACGGGCTCGGCGTTTCCAGCAAACGGACGAGAAATTCACGGGCCGACGTTTCCAAGGCTTGAAGCTCCTTCACGAATCGATACGTGGTCTGATGCCAGCCCTTGTTCTACGTCATCAGCCGGAAACCGCACAGCGAGCCGAGCCACGAAGCAGATCCCCCGGCTTACGCCGGGGGCTTTTTGTGCGCTCATACAAGCCCGGAGCGTCAGCGATGGGATCGCCCCGTCCGTTTGACGCTCATCCCCCGGCTTACGCCGGGGGCTTTTTGTGCGCTCATACAAGCCCGGAGCGTCAGCGATGGGATCGCCCCGTCCGTTTGACGCTCATCCCCCGGCTTACGCCGGGGGCTTTTATGGGAGGTCGGGCTGAGGGAAACCCGTCTTCAAATGCCGGGCACTGTCGGTACGACCGGCACAACCCGAACCCTGCCGGAAACCACACGCCGTGCTTCCAGACGCAAGCTAGGCTCATTACGATCAGAGGTTCATCCTGCTCTCTCTTGGAGTCGTTCCCGCAATGAGCGCACCAGTCCGTGTCGGCGTCGTCGGTTTGGGCACCGTCGGGTCGGGCGTTGTCCGCCTGCTCGTCGAGTCGGCGGACCATATCACGCGGCACGCCGGCCGACCGATCGTCGTCGAGCGGGCCGTGGTCAAGGACGTTGCCAAGGACCGCAGCGTGCAGGTGCCGGGCGGGAAGCTCTCTTCCGACATCCGCGACATCTCGCAGGATCCATCGATCTCAGTAGCGGTTCTGCTTGTCGGGGGATTGGAGCCTGCCCGTTCGATGATGATCGAGTTGCTCGAACACGGGAAGGACGTGGTCACCGCCAACAAGGCACTGTTGGCAGAACATGGCCCGGAGCTCTTTGAGTTGGCCCGCAAGCGGGGCCGTTCGATCGCCTTCGAGGCGGCCGTGGCCGGCGGCATTCCGATCGTGGCCGCCATCGGCGAGTGCCTCGCAGCCAACCGCATCGACTCGATCCGTGGCATCTTGAACGGCACGAGCAACTTCATCCTGACGCGGATGGAGGAGGATGGCGCCGACTACGCCGAGGTGCTCAAGCTCGCGCAGGCCAAGGGATTCGCCGAAGCCGACCCCTCGATGGACGTTGACGGCACCGACGCCACGCAGAAGCTGGCGATCCTCGCCCATTTGGCGTTCGGCGTCTGGGTGCCGTGGGCCGAGATCCCGCGGACCGGCATCGATGGCCTCGACCTCGACCTCCTGAAATACGCCGGCGAACTCGGCTACCGCATTCGTCTCGTGGCCGTGGCCAGCCGAAGCGATGGCCGGCTCGCGATGCGGGTGGCGCCGGCGCTGGTGAAGATCGGCACGCCGTTGGCCGAGACCCGCGGCGCCTACAACGCCGTCAGCATCGTCGGCGATGCGGTAGGCCGGATGTTCTTCCACGGTCTGGGCGCCGGGCAGATGCCGACCGCCTCGGCCGTCGTGGCCGACATCATCGACACGGTGGTGGGCCGGGCGGCGATCACCTTCCGCACGACCGGCGTGCTCGAATCCGACACGTCTGCCGCGAAAATCAGCGACACGGCCGCCCACGAGCGGCACTTCCTGCGGATCCGCGTCAAGGACCAGCTGGGCGTGCTGTCGAAGATCACCGGCACCCTCGGCGAGCACGGCATCTCGATCGCATCGGTCATCCAGCACGACGTGCCCGGCTCGTCCGATGCAGGCGTGCCGCTGGTGATCATGACCCACGCCTGCGCGTCGAGTGCTGTTCAGAAGGCCGTTGCCGCGATCGACACGTCGGATGTCGTCAGAGGCAGGAGCGTCTGTCTGAGCGTCCTTGAAGAATAGGGCTCCGGGAACAGGCTCTGGCATACTGCTTGGGGAATAAAGGAACCAACCATGAAATACGTGATCGTGATTCCCGATGGTGCCGCTGACGCTCCGCAGGCTTCGCTCGGAGGCAGGACGCCTTTCCAGGCGGCCCGCACCCCTGCGATGGATGCACTCGCCGCCCGCGGCCGCGTCGGGCTCACTAACCATGTGCCCGACAGCCTGCCGCCGGGTTCGGAGGTGGCCTGTATGAGCCTGATGGGCTACGACCCGCTCGTCTATTTCACGGGCCGCGCGCCGCTTGAGGCGGCCGCCCAGGGGATCACGCTCGGGCCCGACGACTGGGCCGTGCGATGCAACCTCGTGACGATTCGGCCTGGCTCGGCCACTGATGACGCCTCGAGCGACTCCCTGATGGAAGACTTCACCGCCGGCCACATCTCGACGGAAGAGGGAACCGAACTCCTCGCAGCTGCCAACCGCGGACTGGCGGCGGATTTCCCAGAGCTTTCCGGCTGGGAGTTCAAGCCGGGCGTCAGCTATAGAAACCTGCTTATGTATCGCGGCAAGGCCGACACGGCTGCGCCCCTCGGTGCCGACCTGCGGGCGACGCCGCCGCACGACCTGATGGACAAATCAGTCGCCGACTCATTTCCTCGTGGCACAGGGAGCAGGCTGCTCACCGAGATCATGGCGAAGAGCGC
>CANHYS010000351.1 GCA_947464585.1 Planctomycetaceae bacterium
GATCGCCGCGATCGTGCCGTTCCATTTCCAGAGGTGGCTGGATCGTCGTTCCCGACCTGCTCCGGCCGTGCCGGTGCGGTGCAGCCAGTAGGACTCGCCCTCACGGATCGGCCACTGGGCCAGCTTCGGCCACCACTGCGGCGGCACGCGGGTCTTCATCCAGCTCCAGTGGGCGATGTGCAGCCGGTAGTCGTCGTCGGGATGCCGCATGCACCACTGCCGGTATTCAAGCTCCGTCACGCAGGCGAACCGGTCGCGAAGCTGACGGGTGAGGGGATCATCGCGATCGAGCAGTTCGGCGGCAGCGGCACAGCCGGCCGCGGTGGTCGTAATCACGATCGCGGGCTCGGGGTCGAACGCGGCGCCGGCGGCCCGCCCTCCCGCCGCCGCCTCGGCAGTCCGCTCGGCCAGCAGCCCGGGGAGTTCTGTGTCGAACCAGGCGACCAGATGGGCGGCGAGCAGGGCCCGCTCGGCGGCAAACGCAGCGGCGGGCTGCCCATCCGCACGCCCGCCGAGTCGGGCAGCGCTGGCATGAGCCCGCAGCCCCTCGACCCAGGTCTCTGATTCAGGTGTCATTGGCATCGTTCCCGCGTGGAAGCCCCTGAGCATACGCTGTCTGTCCGGCGGGCGGGCACGGTATGCTCCCCACGATTGAACCAGGCTGGCCCCCCGGACCTCTTCAGGTGTCTCCATGTCGTCATCTCAGGCCCCAACGGCGTCGCAGCCCGACGTCATCGTCATCATGGGGGTCGCCGGCAGCGGCAAGACAGCCGTGGGAAAACTCCTGGCCGAGCAGATCGGGTGCGAGTTTTTCGACGCCGACGCATTCCACTCGCCGGAGAACGTCGCGATCATGCGCCAGGGCATCCCGCTCGATGACGAGAAGCGGGGCCCATGGCTCGACACGTTGGCCGCGCTGATCGATGCGGCCATCGCCGACCGCCGCGGCATCGTGCTGGCCTGCTCAGCGCTCAAGCGACGCTACCGCAGCCGACTCGGCGTCGGGAAGCCGCACGTGAGGCTCGTGCACCTCGACGGCCCGGAGGACCTGCTGCGCGAACGCATCGAGCAGCGCACCGGGCATTTCATGCCCGCCTCGCAACTGGCGAGTCAGTGTGCGCTGCTCGAGCGTCCAACGGTGGATGAGGCGGCGATCATCATCGACATCGCCCCTCCGCCGGAAATAATCGTTCGCAGCATCAGGGAGGCGATTGGCCAGCCATGATGCGAATCAGCCCCTGTCGCCCGTGCGACGAGGGGCTGATCCCGTACCGGAGACGGTTTTACTTGCCGAGGAACTGCTGACGCAGCCACTCGTTCTTCCGCTTCTCGAGCTCGACGAGCTTGGCGACCGGGCCCTTGCGGGCGCCACTGGCCTGGCTGGTGGTGCGATTCTGGGCGGCAGAGGCAGTGCTGGCGATGACGAGGCTCGAGATGATCGCGACGGCGAGAAGAATCTTGCGCATGAGGGGGGCTCCTGCTTGGGGGGCTACGAACGGGGTGAGGGCGTCGGTCGCCGGCGGGCACAGTGCCAGCCGGACAGACCTTGTGATTCGCTCATCGTCCTCTCGGCGGACGGTTCATCAGCGATGCATTTTGAGGCGTTGCACGAGAAATAAACGACATCCACCGTGCGCACGGCATCTCGGGCACCCGCCGCACAAACCGGCGCGGACGGGCAATTCGGCTGGGCTGGAGGAGGGAAATTATCTTGACAGCCCGCCAGAGTGTGCCTACCTTTGGCGGTGGTGAGGGGTAGCCTCGCGATCGATGCGACGGGGTGAGCCATCGACGATAATCGCCTCATCAGGGGGGTCAATCATGTTCGCCGGCATGCAGCAATCTGGACGCGTTGATCTGCCACGACAGTCGCAAGGGCATCGCCGTTGCGTTTGCCATCGAAGCCCGCTGGGCTTCACGCTCGTCGAACTGCTCGTCGTCATCACGATCATCGGCATCCTCGTCGGCCTGCTCCTGCCTGCCGTGCAGGCGGCTCGCGAGACCGCCCGCGGCGTCTCCTGTGCGAACAACCTCAAGCAACTCGGCAATGCGATGCATGGCCACCTCAACGCGAGGGGCAAACTGCCCAGCATGTGGAAGTATGTGCCGCAGGACACGAGCACCGGCTCCGCGGTGTCGATCTGCTACGGCGACGCTTCTTGGAGTGGGAACGTGTTTCTCCTGCCCTACATGGAGCAGACCACGCTCTACAACAACATGATGGCCTACGAGAAGCAGTATCAGAAGCTGCCCGCGAACGGTGGGCCGCTTTATCCCGACCGAAATCCCTTCTGGGACAAGGATCGCGTGGCGTCGTTCAAGTGCCCTTCAGACACCACCAGCACACGACTTATCCGAGCGAACAACTACATGTTCAACATGGGCGACAAATACTTCGGTGAGGGCTTTCAGCACAACGATTTCAAGCTCGAACCGCCGGTCACGACGCGGGCCCGCGGGCCGTTTGCCTGCTTCATCAGCCTCGGCCTGAAGGACATCACGGATGGCACGTCGAAGACGATCGCGATGGCGGAGACGGTTATCGGCCAGTATGGAACCGATCTGACATCGAGCGGATTCACCGTGTATGGCAGCTGGCCCGTGAACGACAGGTCGGCATCGGTGCGAGCCGACGGCACGAATCCCGCGGGCTGCTGGGGTCGCTGGAATGAAAATGGGTTCAATGCAGGCCAGCTCCTCGATCCGGGCAGGAGTCCGGGATGGTGGTGGGCATTCGGACGGCCGAACCTCATTGGATTCAACACGATCATGCCTCCGAACGGTCCGACCTGCACCTTCGAAACCGGTAACGGCATTCACACCGCCCGCAGCTACCACCCAGGGGGCGTGTCGGTCGTGATGCTCGACTCGTCGGTGCGACTGATCTCGCCAAACATCGACGCCGGCACCCGCGTTTCGGAGAGAACTCACACCACCTCCGGTGCCAGCCCATATGGCGTCTGGGGTGCGTTGGGCACCCGGGCCAGTGCCGAACAGTTCTCCGGCGATTTCTAAAATGGATGTCTTGCCGATGCCTTTTCGTCACTGCCTCTGCGTGCTCGTTATGGTGGCCTCCTGCGTGTCGGTGGCAGGCTGCAGCAACCGCGTCGACAAGTGGGCGGCCAAGCGGCCGAAGACATACCCGGCCAAGGGCCGTGTGCTCTGGGACGGCAAGCCGGAAGAAGGGATCACCGTGTCGCTCGATTCCAAGGTGCACAATGTCAGTGCCATTGCCATCACCGATTCGACTGGTGCATTCAAGCTGAAGACGTACAAGACCGGGGATGGCGCCGTGGCAGGTGAACATGCCGTGCGATTGGAGAAGCGGATCGTCAAGGATCCGAATGCCGAGATCGTGGTCGAGGTCATCGTGCTGCCGAAGAAGTATGCCGATCCGAAGACCTCGGGGCTCACGGCCACGGTGGTGGAAAAAGGGCCGAACGATTTCACGTTCGAAGTGACCGGGCCACGCGGCGGTCAGTAAGTCTCACAACGCACAGCCCAACCCGCCGGGAGACGGCAGAAGTCTCGTCGCGTCAGCCGACCGCGAGTGGATCCTCGGGCCAGGCATGCTTCGGATAGCGGCGGCGGAGTTCCTTACGGACCTCGGCGTAGGTGTTCTTCCAGAAGCTGGCCAGATCGCTCGTGACCTGTTGCGGACGGTGATTCGGGCCCAGCAAATGCAGGAGCACCGGCACGCGGCCGTCTGCCAGCCGCGGCGTCTCTTTGACGCCGAAGAGTTCCTGGATGCGGACCGCGAGGACGGGCGGACTGCCCGGCTCGTAGGCCAGCTTGTATCGCTTCCCGGTGGGCAGTTCGAGCTGCGCGGGGGCCAGCCGGTCGAGTTCAGCGAGCCGCTCGTAGCCGACGGCTGCCTGGAATCGGGAGAGCCAGTCGGCCTTGGCGATGTCATCGAGTGACCGGAGGC
>CANHYS010000352.1 GCA_947464585.1 Planctomycetaceae bacterium
CGCCAATCCACCGCTGGTTCCGATCCAGCGGTGAGGAATCACGCAGTCACGATGCCCAGTCGGGCGAGTTCCGGCAGGCTCGTTGAGATGAATGACTGACAGGCCTCCTCGACGAGCTGACCCCGTTTGGCTTCATCGTTCACGGGCTGTCCGTTCTGCTGAAGAGTCCGGCCGCTGGCCTCCAGCCGCTTGGCCACGCGTGCGGCCAGCCCCTCGCGGCCGCGCGCGGTGAGTTCGTGGAGGATCGCCGCATCGAGGTCGCCGACCGAGTGGCCGGTGCCGGTGAGCACGCTGGCCAACGCCAATGCTCGGCCACCCAGCGAGTCAGATTCAAGCACGGCTCGATTGAAGGGGTGCGCAATCGAGACCGCGTCCGGCAGGTCAACCGGTGCCTCGCCGATCGCTCCCGCGGTGATGTCAAACAACCCCATGGCCACGCCTGCGTCGACGGCGCGGACGATATCGGCGGGCGGCGTGCCCCGCAGTTCTTCCGCCGCCACAATCTCGGAGAGCCGCCTGCTCCGGCCCCTGAGAACCGCCAACAGCGCCTGGTAGAGCGGTCCCTGCACGGTCGAGGTGACGACACCAAGATTCGCCTGGTAGGGCAGCGTGATCCCCGGCCGCGCGACGCGATAATGGAGATCGTCCACCTCCCGCAACCGCTCGCCCAGGTCCCGCATCAGTCGCGGCGATTTCGAGTAGATGTCCCAGCGGAATGCCGTGTTGGCGCAGAAATCCTTGTGCGCCTCGGTGACGAGCCGGTTCGTCGTCGTCCGGAATAGTTCCTGAAACTCCGGCCGCACGCAGAGGTCCCAGAAGTTGGTGAAGACCGGCAGGCTCCCGACGAAGGAGAGTCCTTCCTGGCCAAACGCACCCGCCACCTCGGCAAAGTAGAAGCTGGTCCAGTGCTCGTTCATGTATTCGTGAACAAGATACCGCGGGTCCTGTTGCAGCAGAGCGTCGACGAAGGCGGCCGCGCGCGGGTTGTCCTCGAAGTATTTCGCCTGCTTCTCCCGCATGAAAACGAGATAGGCCACCGCGTCCCTGACCCGCTGGGCACTATCTCCCTGCCGCAACGCGGCATACTGCCGCAGCATGCCGCGGATCGGCTGCAGATGCGCCCAGCCGGGCATGGCGTTGTAGCTCACCAGCAGCAGGCCGCCCGGAGCGAGCCGCTCGCGGGCCAGCGTGAGAATCTCTTCACGTACGCTCGGTGCCACCCAGCTATAGACGCCGTGCAAGGCCACAAAATCGAATGTTCCCAAATCGGCGGGCACATGGCCGAAATCGGACGTGATGATCCGTGCATTACCAAGCTCCCCCGCAGCAATGTCGCGAGCCACGGCCGCGGTGTGCTCCGGATTCACATCCACGCCCACGAACTCGCCTTGGGGATGGGCGGCGGCGAGCGTGGTGAGGCAGCGGCCCAACCCGCAGCCGAGTTCGAGGAAGCGGAAGCCCTCGGCCATCCGCGGCGGTATGACGCCGTTGAGCGCGGCGACATATCGCATCGCCACCGGCGACATCTGCGGATAGAAACCTGGAACGTAAGTGACGTCGGTGACGTAGCCGGCAGCTGTCATGAGATACCCTCCTCAGATGAGGGAGTATGGGACATCCGGTTGAAACCGGCAATCGCCTCGATTTTCAGGCGTTCCGCGTGATCTTCCAGAACTTCCGTCGGATCCGTCGCCGAATACTGGCCAGCTCCGCGGGCAACCGGTCGAGGCCCAGCCTGTGGCTGACGGTGCGACTGCGGGCGACGGGTGCGACGGGCGTGGAGAAGATGCGGGTGAACTGGTCGAGGATCGACGTGGCATCAGCACAGGCCGGCACCCGGTTGTCGCGATACCACGGCCGACCGAGCAGTTCGAGGTGGAGGGCGGGGTTGCGGTCCACTTCGATCACCCGTTCGGCGAGATCATCGAGCGATGGGGAATCGTGCGCCGAGAGAAAGCTCCGTGTGTCGAAGTCGCGGCCCACAAGAGGATCACCCCAGTAGATCGGAATCGAGTCCGACAGCATCGGCTCAACGATCTTTTCCGTGGTGTAGCCCGGATGCGACTCGTTCTCGAAGGCGATCGTGAACTTGTAGTCCCGCAGAAAGGCCTGCTTGTCGCCCACACGGTAGCCCAACGTGTTGAGCACTTTCCCACCGGAATCGACCGGCTTGTAGCGGGAGAGCTTCCTGAAAAAGGCATTCCGCTTCCGGCACAGTGGATTGGAGACGACGAACGCGCAAAAGCGACTCTTCCTCGCGAGGATGGCGGCGGGGTCATGATCGGGCGGCTTCACGAGCGACGCAGGATCGACGTAGAACGGCCAATGCGGCATCCGGAAATGCCGGGGATGAACGGAATGCTCGAACGAAAATGCCCAGTCGCTCGCACTCCAATCGGGCTCGATGTTCTCGCCGGTATAGAAGATCCGCACGCAGTTCCAGCGGCGATAGTCACGACGCCGTTTGCCGACATACGAAAAGATCACGAAGTCGGGATCTTCGCAGAGTTCGAGACGGTAGCGCCGTCCGAGCAGTCTCGTGAAGAAGTTGTCGTGCGGATCGAAACCGTCCCAGAAACCCGCGAACTGCAGCCGGATCGTCGTGAGTTCCGCACCCGGCGTTCGGGCAGCGTGAAAATCTGGCTGGGCCATCGGCATGAAGAAATTCCTCGTGTGCATTCCGATCGCGAGAGCCCAGTGCTTCCGATCCAAGCCGTCCCGAAGTCGGGAATGGCTACAGGAGCGATGCCACCTTCTGCAACAACGTCCAGAAGCCGATCAGGACGAAGCCCGCCGACGAGAGCCACAAGAGCAGGTCCCAACCACGCGACGGCGTGAGCCTGGCATCGAAGTCGCGATGACGGAAAAAGAGCACGGCCACGCCGAGAGCGGCCAGCATGATCGCCTGTGCGATCCCGCTGGCCAGCACCATGCCCACGGGCTCGCGGATGATCAGTGCCAGGATGAGTGCCGCGAGCGGCCAGACCACCGACAGCCGCTTGGACCAGATGGCCCGCGACGCCTCGTCGGCCGGCAGACGCCCGGCCAGGATCAGGCCATCGACGACCATCCGGGCATTGCCCGCCGCGGCCACGAAGAGCGTCGAGTAGAGCACCGCAAACGCACCGACGAGAAACACGCCGCGGGCCCAGTCGCCGAACACCGGCGCATACATGGCACCCAGCGTGCGGACCATTTCCCCGCCGCCTGGCCGCAGGCCAAGCCGGCCGAGCGTGGCGGCGCCGAGAAGGTAGAAGCAGATCGTGACGGTCGTGTAGACGATCATCGATCCCCAGGCGTCGAGCTGCATCACCTTCAGCCAGCCGCGTGCGCGGGCGGCCCAGGCCGGCGAATCGTCACGAGCCCCCACCGCCTGGCCGTATCCCTTTTCCAGGCACCAGTAGGGATAGATCATCAACTCGCTCGCCCCGACACCGATGATGCCGATCGTGGCCAATGCCGTCACCAAGGGTGACCGGCCGCCCACCGCGGGAGGAACCGACGGGATCAGTCCACTGATGATTTCACCCGACGAGATCGCCCAGGCTGGGTCAAGCTGCAGCATCACGAGAGACAGCAGGGTGACGAGCGTGAACGTTCCGACGAGCAGGATCGACACCCGCTCGATGAGCCGGTAGCGACCTACGCCCAAGAGCACGGCGGTGACCACACCCACGACGATGGCCCAGATCGTTTCATCCGGGGGCGACGGCAATGCGTTCATCGCGCTGGTGACCGCCTTGAGCCGGGCCTGGATCGCATCGGCCTCCGCGGCATCTCCACGCCGTCGGACCGCCGCCTCCGCCACTCGCATGTCGGCTGCCTCGTCGTGCAGGCGGTTCCACTCACGGCCGGCCGCCGTGACAGGGAGGCCGCCGGAGAGCGACTGCGCCACACCGGCGAGAATGCCCCCCTGCTGCACGACGA
>CANHYS010000353.1 GCA_947464585.1 Planctomycetaceae bacterium
GTTGACTGCCACGACGAAGAGCTTCTCACGTCGCGACTGATACGCGACATCGACATGGGCGCCGTGCAGAAAAACTCGGTCCTGCACGCGGAGTGCCGCCAGATCGCAGGCCCGCACGCCGATTACGGCAAGCGGCTGCTGTTCCTGAGGGAGAGGTGCCTCCCTCCAGGTGCCATCCTCCCTCACCAGCCGCTGGATCGGCTCACGAGGGGGAAACAGAAAATTCTTGAGTGAGTGCGGCCCGACGACGTGGTCGAACCAGCCGGCGGCCTCGTCGCGCCGCAGCCGGTAGTGGCCGCCATCCTGCTCGTCGAGCCAGCCGGCGGGGAGCTGGTTCACATCGGCGAGGTCGCGGTAGACCACAGCCCCGTCTGCCACCTGCGGACCCACGACCCGATGCCCCCGGGCCGTCAGTGCATCGATCAGGAATTGCAGTGCCGGCCGTGCCAGCCAGGCCAGGGTGTCGACGGCGGGCGTGCAGGGGAGCATTGGGGGGATCGCTGCGGCCTCTGGAATCCGAGCGCGCATCGTCCGGCTGCTTGACGGTCTGAATCAAGCCTCCCGCTGTCGACCGGGGGAGCGTCAGACTCTCGGCAGGACACTTTCGATCGTGCACGCCGGATTCGGGCGCCGTCGACCACGCGGTCGTGCTATTCTCGTGGCCATGAAAGACCCTTGCACCATCGTGATTCTGGATGGCCACACGGCCAACCCTGGCGATCTTGATTGGTCTGAGATCGAGGCCATCGGACCTGTGACCGTCCACCCGCGGACGGCGGCCGCTGATGTCGTCACACGGGCCCGCGATGCCGACATCGTCCTCACCAACAAGACGGTGATCTCTCGGGAGGCGATCGCTGCGCTGCCGCGGCTCTCGTGCATCAGCGTGCTGGCCACCGGCTACAACATCGTCGACGTGGAGGCGGCCAAGGAGCGTGGCATTCCCGTCTGCAACGTGCCGGAATACAGCACGCCGAACGTGGCACAGGCGGTGTTCGCCCTGCTGCTCGAACTCACCAACCACACCGGCCACCACGCGCAGACCGTCCGCGCGGGCCGCTGGGCGGCATCCCAGGACTTCTGCTACTGGGACGGAGACCTGGTGGAACTGGCCGGACTCACGCTCGGGCTCGTTGGCTACGGACGGATCGGTCGGGCCGTGGCCGCGGTCGGCCGGGCGTTTGGGATGCGGGTGCTCGCGCATCGGCGGACGGCCGCGAGCGGCAGCCGCGACGAGCTCGCGACGATGGTCGACCTGCCCACGTTGCTCCGCGAGAGCGACGTCGTCAGCCTCCACTGTCCGCTCACGCCAGAGACTCAGGGTCTGATCAACGCGGAGACGATCGGCCTCATGAAGCCGACGGCGTTGCTGATCAACACCTCACGCGGGCCGCTCGTCAACGAGGCCGACCTCGCCGCCGCCCTCGACCAGGGCCGCATCGCTGGGGCGGGCCTCGACGTGCTCTCGGTAGAGCCGCCGCCGGCGTCGAATCCGCTGCTCACGGCCCGCAACTGCATCATCACGCCGCATATCGCCTGGGCCACGCGGAATGCCCGACGCCGACTGATCGAGGTGACGGCCGCAAACATCAGAGCCTTCGTAGCGGGCCAGCCGCAGCATGTCGTCAATCGGTGATCGCCGCAGCGGACCCACGAACGTCCAGCCGCCAGCAACTCCCTCGCCAATCCCACCATGAAGCGTTCCCGCCCCTCGCCGCGTCGTCCCGCAACTCCCGGGGCGCCCTCCGCCCGACCGGGCGGCGATTCGGTCCCCCACAAGCCGAATCGACCTGCCGCCCGCCATCAGGGAAAGGCCGAGGAGAAATATCACGGGGTGCGCGCCTGCGAGGCGCTGTTCGCCCGCCGGCCCGGGGACATCATCCGCGTCTATGTCGCCGAAGAACGCCGCCGGCACTTCGCAGCCCTCCTCGACCACTGCGCGAAGGCGCGGCTGGGCTTTCAGGTGGTGGCGCAGGAGAACCTGGCCCGCATCAGCGCATCGACACACCATGAGGGGATCGTGATCCTCGCCCGTGCTTGTCCGCGATGGGGGATGCCCGATCTGCTGCGGGCGATCGAGGAACGGCGGCTGAAGGGCCCGCTCCTCTATCTCGACGGTATTCAGAATCCGCACAATCTCGGCGCCATCCTGCGGACCGCGGCCCACTTTGGCACGGCCGCCGTGCTGGGGAGCCACGGTGATCTGCCTCAGCTCTCGCCGGCTGCCGTTCGTGTGGCGGAAGGGGCGGCCGAGCATGTGCCGGTCTGCGATCTCGCCGACCCACGCGCGGATCTGTTGCGGCTCAAGCAACTGGGGTTCCGCGTCGTGGCGACATCGAGCCACCGCGGCAGTCCGGTTTCGCCCAAGAGCCTCGGTGGCAAGATCGTGCTTGTGCTTGGCAGCGAAGGGGAAGGCGTGTCGAAGCCGATCGCGGCCCTCGCCGACGAGGCGGTCCAGATTCCCGGTACGGGCGCGGTGGAAAGCCTCAACGTGTCGGTCGCCTGTGGCATCCTGCTCGCTGAAGCCTGGCGGTCTAGCGAGCGCGGTGCTTCACGCTGAGGCACTTGAGTGTGTGTTCGTCACGCACGTAGAGTTTTCCGGCCGCGAGTGCGGGGAGGGCGCGGATCGTGCCTGTGAACGGCCTGGCCCGCGCGAGCACCTTCAGTCCGGCCATGTCGGGCTGGATGAGCACCAGCTCGCCATCGACCTTCGTGGCGATGATCTTGCCGTCGGCGAAGATCAGCGAGCCGTAACCGAAGTTGGGCTCTTTCCAGAGCACCTCTCCCGTCGCCTGCTTGATGCACTTCAAGTCGGCGGGAGGGACGTCGTCGCGGCCGTCGATGGCAAAGAGAAAGCCACCGCGGGCGATGGGCGTGCAGTATTGCGTGGCCAACGAGTCGGCGTTGGCCCAGACCTTCGTCATGCCGGCCTTATCGAACGACCCATACAGCGACCCGATTCCATACGACGCCGTCACGAGCAGGTGGGAGGTGCCGTTCTTATCGGCGAGTACAAGCGGGTTGGCGCCGTTTACGGTTGGTCCACGGGCGCCGAAGGCAAACTGCCAGCGAATCGAACCGGTCACCGGATCGAGCAGGATCACCCGGTACCGGGTGATGACCAGCAGGTGGGGAACGTCAGCGATCATGACGGGCACTGGCGAGGAGTAGCTCGCCCGCTCGCCGGTCTTCGTCCAGACCGTTTCCCCGGTGGCGACCGAGAAGGCCACGATGCCGGCCTCGTTCTTGGCACCCCCGACGTTCACGATCACCAGTTTGCCCATCACGATCGGCGAACTGCCCGCACCGAAGTAGCCTGTCTGCGCCCCGAAGTCGGCATGCGTATCCCGCTGCCACAACCGCTTGCCCGTGGCCGCGTCGAGGCACGTGAGCACCCCCTCCGCGCCGAACGTGAACACGCGACCGCCCTGAATCACGGGCACGCAGAGCGGCCCATCACCGCCACCAACCTCCGGCTTGAACTTCGTCGGGTGCGCGGCGGTCCAGAGCGTTTTGCCGGTCGCGGCGTCGAGTGCTTCCGTGACCTCGTTGTTGTCCACACGGTGGAAGAGCAGCGTCCGTTTGTCCGCCACGGCCACGCCGGCGTAGCCGCGGCCCACGTCACGCTGCCAGAGCGTGTACGGGCCGTCGGCAGGCCATTCGTCCGTGAGGACCTCGTCGTCCGCCGCGATGCCGTTGCGGTCGGGGCCGAGAATCTGTGGCCACTCCCCCGCCGAGGCCTGGAATGCGGCAGCCGCCGCATAGACAAAGCAGGCGGACAAAAAGCAGAGACTCATATTCGACGCGGGCATACCACCGATCCAATCCTTGGGCTGTCAACGCCCCCTTGGGTTTCCGAAGTCCCGAAGAATAATCTATCGGCAGCCGTTCGTGCAGGTCGAAATGCAGCGAACAAACCCCGAAA
>CANHYS010000354.1 GCA_947464585.1 Planctomycetaceae bacterium
CTCGGCGTGCCGAGCACGTTCCAGAGGGCGAGGTCTTTGTGGACGAGACAGCCGCGGTCGAGCGCGAGCAGCGACTCGTGGTGCCGGATCTCGGCGGCGATCTCCATCCGCTCCGCCGCGGTCAGGAAGCCGCGCTGCACAAGAAAGTGCAGATGCCGGTCGAGGTTGAGCAGGAAATAGTCGGCATACGTGCCGCGGGCGCCGCGGAGAGACGCATCGAGCACGCCGAATCCCTCCACCGCGAGGCCTTGCCAGCGGGCGATCGCTGCGCCGATAGCGAAGGCGATCTGGGGAATATCGAGCGTGCCGGCCTTGAACCAGTGATTGAGGTCGGGAGCGGGAATCTGCTCGAGCGCCTGCCAGGCGAAGGTCACCCGGCTGCGGGTGGCATCGCAGGCGATGACCTGCGGCGTGGGCACGCCGACGGTCCGCACGCGATCGAGGATCGCCGATTCGACGGCGAGGTGATCGTCGTGTTCTGGTCCGTTCTCGACCCGCACGAAGAGCTGATCGCCGTCGACGATGGCATGCCATGTGAGATGGCTTCCCTGGCCGCCGGCAGGTTGCACGGCGACGTGCCACGTCCCGAAGTGTTCACGCAGGGCGCTTTCCAACGCTCCGGCGATCTCGGCGTCGCTGACAGGGGTCCGCGCCGCCTGGAATGCCGACGGGCGGTCGCACTTCCACGCGTGGATGTCGTGACGGCTCATCCGTTGGGCCCCCGACGCTTCCAGAAGGTTGCCAGCAGTCCGCCGAGCACGTTCTGCATCACCCCGCTGAACACGCCCGCTGCGGCGGCCAGCGGCATGGTTGCGAAGTGCTGCCGGGCGAGCGACGCCGCCATGCCTCCGTTCTGCATGCCCACCTCGATGCTCACGGTGCGGGCCGCCGACTCCGGAACCCGCAGCAGCTTGGGTATCGCATATCCCAGGGCGAAGCCGAGGAGATGCAGTCCCAACGCGGCGAGCATGAGCCGGCCGAAGTGGGTGGCGATTGCCTCGGCGCTCGCCGCCACGATGCCGCCGGTCACGAAGACAAAGGCGAGCATGGCGATCGTGGGGCCGCAGGCTCCGAGGCGGTCAGCCGTTCGTGGCAGCAGCCACCGCAGGAGCACGCCCGCCGCCACCGGGGCGACGGTGAGCTGGATCGCCGAGAGGCAGAGGCCCCAGGCGTCGACGGGCACGAGCGTCCCGACGAGCAGCGTCGTCCACATCGGGGTGAAGATGAAGGCGAGCATCGTCGAGCAGAGCGTCAGCACCACCGACAGGGCGACGTCGGCCCGGGCGAGGTACGTGATCATATTCGATGCCATGCCACCGGGGCAGCTGGCGACCAGCACGATCCCCACCCTCAAATCAGGGTCGAGTTGCAGCGCGGTGGCAATCAGCCAGCCGCCAAGCGGCATCACGGTGTACTGAAGGCAAAACCCCAACGCCACGCAGCCCGGCATCCGGGCGACGGAGCGGAAGTCGTCCGGCGACAGGCTCAAACCCATGCCCAGCATCGATGCCGCAAGCGACCAGAAGATCCACCGCTGGTCAAACCAGAGCATCGTCCGCGGTTCGACGAACGCGACCGCCGACAGCCCGAGCAGCCAGACGACGTAGAGGCCGTTGATCCGGTCGATAAAACGCTTCATGCAAGACTTTTCTGTCCGGTAAGGCCGGAACGCTGGTGGCTCGACCAAGAAGTTTCCATTGTGGCGGGGCTTTCGTCGATTGCCGAGAGTCTTCAAACTATTGCCGGATATCGTCACGTGCCAGCGCACCCAGCCCCGGATCCAAACGCCATGCACCCCGCTCGCACCCGTGTGGCGGTGATCGTCGAGACGTCGCGGGGCCACGGCCGACAGATCGTCGCAGGGGTATCGCGATACGCCGCCGAGCACGCCGCCTGGTCGTTGCGGCTCGAGCCCCGCAATATCGACGACCGGCCACCGTCGTGGCTGCGGTCGTGGGAGGGAGACGGCATCATCGTTCGCTGCGACTCATCTCCGATGGCAAAGGCCGTGCTGGCCACGGGCCTGCCGGTGATCGACGTGCGGGGCGGCGTGCCCGAGGCGGGGCTGCCGCTCGTGGGCGTGGACAACGAGCCGATCGCCGACCTCGCCTTCGAACATTTCCGGGAGCGTGGCTTTCGCCACTTCGCCTGGTGCGACCTGTTTCGGCTGGGCCGCAGTTGGATCGACATCCGTCGCGACCGGTTTTTGGAACGGGCACGACAGGCCGGCGCCGCGGCCCATCGCTTCCACTCGCCGCAGCCGCTGACCCATCGCGTGCATTGGTCGCACGATGGAACGGTCGCTCTTATGAGCTGGCTCGCCAGTCTTCCGCGGCCGGTCGCGGTCCTCGCCTGCGACGACGAGCAGGCCCATCTCGTCTTGGATGCGGCGCTCACGCTGGGCCTCGAGGTTCCAGGTGACGCGGCTGTGCTTGGGATCGACAACGACGAGGTCTTCTGTCGCGCCTCCTCGCCATCGCTGAGCAGCGTCGACGTGAATGCCACCGCGGTGGGCTACGAGGCCGCGGCAGCGCTCGCTCGGCTGATGCGGGGCCGTCGCGTTCCCGCCCGGAGATATCTGCCGCCCCGCGGCGTCGTCACCCGGCAATCGACCGACATCGTCGCCGTCGATTCGGCCGAGGCCGCGGCAGCCTTGCGGCTGATCCGCGAACGTGGCTGCGATGGCCTCACGGCCGACGACGTCGCCGGGGCGCTCGCAGTGTCGCGGAGCACGCTCGATCGGCTGCTGAGCGCGGCCGTGGGCCAGTCGGCGACGGCCGCGATCATGCAGGTGCGGCTCGCCCGGGTGAAGACCGACCTGATCGAGAGCGACCTGCCGCTCAAGTCGATCGCCCGCCGGGCGGGGTTCGCCTCGGAGCAACACCTCGCCAACCTCTTTCGCAGCCGCGAAGGGCTTACGCCCGGCCGCTACCGTCGTGACATGCGGCACTGATGCTTTTGCGAGCGGCCGACGGGCGTGGGAGGAGGCTGCCGAAAAAACACAATGTTTTGACGGATCAAGGCAATTGTCAGGAGTGACCAAGGGCGACACACTCATGGAATCCTGCGGCTTTGGCTCTCCGGAAAGTGAATCAATCCCAATGAAATGTCTCCTCGCGTTGCTCTTCTGCGTGCTATTCGTTGCCTGCAATGCCTCGCTTGCGGACGACCCGCCCGAGTCGCGATTTTCCGCGATGACGCCCGCCGAAGTGCGGGCCTACGAGCGGGACACGCTGCGCGGCGTGGCGGATCTTGCGCTCATTCCGCCCACGCTCAACACCTCGCCGCTGCCGGACTACGACTACGACAAGCTCGATTACGGCATGACGATCGGCATCGAGCGGACGCCCAAGGGCAGGCTCTGGGCCTGCTGGGTCGCCGGTGGCGACAGCCCCAAGGCCTTCTTCGTCTTGGCCACCAGCGACGACGATGGTGAGACCTGGTCGAAGCCGCGACTCGTGGTGGACTCGCATTCGAAGAATCTTCCCCGCGACCGTAGCATCCTCGTCGGCAATCTGTGGACCGATCCGCTGGGCCGTCTCTGGCTCATCTTCGACCAGAGCATGGAGATGTTCGACGGCCGCGGGGGCGTTTGGGCGAGCGTCTGCGACGACCCCGATGCCGACGCTCCTGTCTGGTCGGCGCCCCGTCGGATCTGGCATGGCGTGACGCTCAACAAGCCCACCGTGCTTTCCACGGGCGAATGGATGCTGCCGATCTCGCTCGACCAGCGGGACGGCCTCGGTGCCACCGATGCGCCGCAGATGTTCGGCCCCTTCAGGGGGCTCTTTCCCGAGCTCGATCCCTTCCGCGGCGCGAACGTGTTCGTCTCGACCGACAAGGGGGCGACATGGCAGCGGCGGGGCGCGGTGCGGTTTCCCAATCCCGACTGGCACGAGCACATGATCGTCGAGCGGCGTGACAA
>CANHYS010000355.1 GCA_947464585.1 Planctomycetaceae bacterium
ACCTCAACCGTGACGACCTCCGACGAGACCCTGACACGTTCGGCGCCGCTCGTGTCATCGCCCCTCACGGAGCCGTCGGTGCGACCGCCGCGAGGCTGCGTCGTCGTCACCATCACGTAGAGCGGCGAAGTGCCGAGCTTGGCGCCCGCCTCGGCCGAGAGGGTGAGCATGGCTTTGGTTTCCCCTGACGGAATTAACTCGGCCGGCGACGTGCCGACACCCGGCGGGGCGAACTCGCACTGCATCTCGAGTGGTTCGTCACACCCGGGCTGCCGCACGATCCGCACGGGGATCGTCAGTTCCGACCCCCGCATGATCGGCTGCTTCGGGTGCTCGATCTCCACCGCGAATCCCGCCGGCTCGCTGACCGCCGCCGCGAACCGGTCGACCCGGATGTTCCGCCATGGGAAATGAGAATAGGACACCCGCTGAAGGTTCTGCTGGTTCACCGTCACGAAGGGCGTGCCGCCCTCGGCCGGCTTGGCCGTGATGCGGATCAGCGAGGCCGCGAGTGGTGCATTGGCATCGGCGACGAGCGTCATCGGCCACGTCTGCAGGGACGGGAGCCGCGGCGACTGCATCTTCACGCCTGGCGGCAGCCCCTCGACCGCGAGATCGAGCGGGCCCGTGATGGTGCTTCCCTGACCGGGATAGAGCGAGACCCTGACCGTCCAGAGGCCACCCTTTGGCACCGAGAGCGACGTCTTTCGCGGCCGCTCGGGCTTGTAGCCCTCGTGGGAAAGACCCAGGTGGAGCGTGTTCACAGGCGGGGCGATCTCGACGCGATAGACGTTGGTCGGGCCACCGGCCCCGCGCGAGTCGGCGATTTCGAGGAAGTAGTCGCCGTCCTGCTTCGGCGTCCACACGACCGACGGGTCGAATATGTCGGGAAAGTCGCCTTGGGCTCCGAAGATGTCTCGGTCTTGGAGGCTGGCGTCGTCGGCCGTGACCTCGGCGGCGCCGGCCGCGCCCGATGCGTCGACGGGCAACAGTCGCAGCACGGGATCAACGGGCGACCCAACCGCGCTTGCCCACACGCGGACCTGGAGCGGCACATCCTTCTTCACCGAGATGCGGAACCGGTCGGTCTCGTCCGCCTTGGCGAGGATGCCGTTGATCGCGACCGGTGTCGTCGGCACCCGCGTCTCGGGTTGGCCGGCCTCCTCGAGCACGTTGGGAAACGGACTCGACCGCAGGGAGAGCGGCGTCGGCGCGTCGCCGAAGAGCGGAAATGTGCCGGGGGCTTGCGGCACCGCGACAGACCGTGACGCCGTGCCGAGCGGGTCGCCGAGCAGTTGCACCTCGGTCGGCGTGCCTGCCGGCCCACCGGGTGGAAACGCGGCCAGCGGCTGAAAGAACCGGCCAATATGGATCGCATAGGGCCGCTCTTGCGGCACGAACATCGAGCGCCGCAGGACGACCGTGTAGTCGCCGTCGGCGGGCAGCTTCACCGACACGAGCGGATCCTGGCGGTTGAGCGGCGAGTCGTCGTTGGCGGCGATCTTCTTCCCGCTCGAATCGAGGATCGTGACGACGGAGTCATATCCCTCCGGCACGGGGTTCCACTGGAGATCGTCGCCCATCTTGACCATGTCGACTTCGACGGAGAGCCGCTCGCCGGCCTTGCCCGCCACCCGGAAGCAGTCGATGTCGTCGGCGGCGCTATTCGAAAGCGTGCCGCGGACGGTGACGTCGGGTTTGACCGACAGAGCTGTTTCGGCGGTGTCGTTGGTGTTGGGCTTGGACTCTGCCTCGTCGACTACCGGGAACGGGCTGACATAGACCGTGCCCATCGACGAGAGCCCCACGGCGGTGAGCACGCGGAAGGGATGCTCGCCTGGCCGGCAATCGGCCGCGACCTCGAGCCGACAGACGAGCCGCTGCTTCGCCGAGTCGAACGTCGTGCCCACGCAGCGTATGCCGGGATCAGCCCCCGGGCTTGTGTCGGGCGCCGTCCACGGGGCGTACGTCGCTGGAGGATAGAACACGACCTGCGATGCATCGTGTCGCCACGGGGCGATCTCCATTTCGCACGTCGTGCCCCGGCCCACGAGCCGCGGCGTCACGCCCGAAATCCACGGATCGGCCACGGCGTCGTGCCCCAGGCAGGCGATGAGGGCCGCTGTCGCCAGAATGGACCGGATGAACGTGCGCATGCGTGGTACCTCTGGGTTGCCATTGAACGGAAGGGGAAATCGTCCGGCTCTCAGCCGATGAGTTGCTTGACGACTTCGCCGTCTTTCACGATTTCGATCGGCCGAGTTCCGAACGCGACGAGTTCCTTGTTCGAATCGATCCCCATCTGGTGGTAGATCGTGGACATGAGGTTCTCGAGCGTCACGGCGTCGCGGTCCGGCTCACCGCCCGTCGAGTCGCTCGTGCCGTAGATGAGGCCCGGCTTGAATCCGCCGCCTGCGAGCATCATCGAGTAGTTGCGGGCCCAGTGGTCGCGGCCGCTCTCCTTGTTCACCTTCGGCGTGCGGCCAAACTCGCTCGTCACCCAGACGAGGGTCGAATCGAGGAGGCCGCGGCGGTCAAGGTCGGTGACGAGCCCCTTGATCGCGTAATCGAAAGGCCGCATCTGGTCGAGGCAGGCCTTCTTCACGTCGGTGTGGCAGTCCCATGACCCGTACTCGAGCGTGACGAACCGCACCCCCGCCTCGACGAGCCGGCGGGCGATGATCAGCCGTTCGGAAAGTCCCTTGGGGTGCAGCTTCCCGTCTGGACCCTTGATGTCGCCGGTGACCTGGCTGCCATAGAGTTCGAACGTCTCGTCACTCTCGCCTTCAAAGGAGAAGGCCTTCTGCGAGTCGGTCGAGGTCAGGAGCGAAAAGGCCCTGGCGTGAAACTCGTCCATTGTGTCGAGCAGCACGGGATTGGCCTCGAGCGAGCGGATCCGCTTCTCAACCACGCCGCGGACGCCCCGTCGCCGCTGGAGCTGCTCGAGCGTCACGCCGGCCGGCAGCGAGAAGTCGCGAACGCGGAAGTTCTTCTTCTCCGTCGCCGGGTCGCCGCCGGTCTCGAACGGGCCGTGGATGCTCGGCAGAAATCCCGTGCCCCCACCGAAGGTGTTCTTGCCGGGAATGGAGATGTAGCAGGGGAGCTCGCCACGGCCGCCGAGCTCGTGGGAGACGATCGAGCCCATCTGCGGGTAGTCGATCACCGTCGAGGCTGGGTAGCCGGTGTAAAGATGGTAAGTAGCCAGGCCATGGTCGGGGATCTTCCCGACGACGGTTCGCACCACCGTGAGCTTGTCGGCGATCTCGGCGAGCTTGGGAAGGTTGTCACTGAACACGTCGCCGGTTTTTGTCTTCACCACGCCGAACGACCCTCGGTATTCGACCGGCGACTCTGGCTTGGGATCAAACGCCTCGTGTTGCGGGAAGCCGCCCGGCAGGTTGATCTGGATCACGCTCTTGATCCGCTCAGGCAGTTTCCCCACGCCCTGATGTCCCGTCGGTGTCGTCGACGCATTCGCCCCCTGGGCCGACCGGATACGCAAGAGGTCAGACAACGACAGGCCGAGAGCACCGAGGCTGCCTGCCCGGAGGGCCGACCGGCGGGGCAACCGGCGAAAACCGTTGCAGCCGTCGGACTGGGAACGAAGGTGAGATGTTGCCATGATGTGCGGCCTCCCCGTTAAAAACGCCGGCATGCAGCCGACACTGTTGGACAGCGGTTGTTCCACCAATCTGCTAGGACAGTTCATCGGCATTCTACCCCTCTTTCTGCGACGCATCAATAATGATGTCGGTTTGCCGCCAGCGTGTCTTTTTCCGCAATCTGTGAAGAGTGCCCCATGCCCCCCCACAAGCCCACCATCGGCATCCTCACCAGCGGCGGCGATTGCCCCGGGCTCAATGCCGTCATCCGGGCGGCCGTCAAAAGTTCGGAACAACTCGGCTACGACTGCATCGGCTTCCT
>CANHYS010000356.1 GCA_947464585.1 Planctomycetaceae bacterium
GCGTTCCATGGGGGCCGCGGCCGCGGCCGCCACCGCGACGCCCGCCGGCAGCGCGACGGCGGCAATGAGCAGAAACCGCCAGGCGGCATACCGGCTCCGCCAGCCCGCCGGCAGCAGCTGCCAGAAAAACGCTCCCATGAGCAGCGTCAGCGGCACGCCAAAAAATCCCGCCAGGACCGTCATCAACGACCGTTCGATGATCGGAGCAAAAATAAGACCGGCCACGAAGCCGAGCACCACGCTCGGCAGACTCGCCATCATCTCGATCGTGGGCTTGATGCGGGCCTTCCAACTGGGATGCATGAACTGGCTGGCAAAGATCGCCGCCAGGATGGCGATGGGCGTGGCAAACAGCATCGAGTAGAGCGTGGCCTTGAGCGTGCCGAAAATGAGCGGCACGAGGCCGAACTTCGACTCGAAGGATTCGTGCCCAGTCGTTTCCCAGGCGTGGACGTGGCCGGGATATTTCTCATACCAGACACGGCCAAACAACGATCGCAATGAGACCTCCGGATAGCCGGCGTTCAACGTCCAGGCCGCCAGCCTTGCGCCGTCGGCGGCGAGCAGTCGATTTTCACGAGGCGAGATGAGCAGCTGCCGTGCCGGGGCCTCGAGCCCGCCTGGATCGCCCCCCGCGAGCGACGCCGCCGTCGCGCCGGTGGTCGTCTGCACGAGACGGATTCCACCGGAGGCATCGGCCACAGCCAGCAGTCGGGAACGCGGCGAAGGTGCGAGAGCCGTGATGCCATGGTCTGGGCCGCTGCCGGGGACCGACGCGAACACCTTTGCGACCGCCATCTGGAGGCCGTCCGTGGCCGCTGCGTCGGCCGCGCGTGTGGCAAAGAACACCCGCACGACGCCGGCACTGTCGCCAACGGCCAGCGCATTGCCGCCGAACACGCGGGCCACGCAGGTCACCTTCTGCCGGCCCGGCTGGAGTTGGTCTGACACCGCGTCGAACGACTCCATCAGCACAGGCGATTCGACATCCCGAATCTCATACCGTCGCGCTGCACCATCCTCGGCGAACAGAAACAATTGATCGCCCAGTTCCGAAACCCGCACGAACCGCGGCACGAATCCACCCGCGTTGCCCGTGGCATCGGTGTTGATATCGGTCTTAACATCGGTCTTGATATCGGTGTTGGCATCGGTCGACTTCGCGTCGATGTTCGCTCCGGAAGCGGTGGTGACCAGTTCATCCGTGAGCAGGTTGCGACGCGACGAGATAGCCTCCACCCGCACCTGCCCCTTCGCATCCAACGCAGCCACGAGCGGGCCGCCGCTGAGCATGGTCATGTCGGCGTCGATCACCGGATGCTGGAGCGATGTCGATGCTGGCGCGTCGAATTCCGTCACCATCCGCACGGTCGCATACTGCCCGGTATGCCCTCGCACGATGATGGCATCCTCGTGCGCGCCGGCCTCTCCCGGCGCGAGGGCAATCGCCGCCGGAGGCAACGCGCTGGCGGCAAGGAATGTCGACTCCAGGCCGAGCCGACCGATGCGGAAACTGCCGTCGTCGAACCCGACCACGGCCTGGATGCTCCCGGGCAACATGCTGATCGTCGTGGCATGGGCGAGCCCGCACTCGGCGGCTGTCCGCGTCAGAAGGGGCTTGCTGTCGGCAATCGAGAACACCCGCACGAGCCCCACGTCGGACGGATCACCCGACTTGGCCACGGCGAGGGCATCGACCAGCCAAGCCACGACGCCGGCCTCATCGGCTCCCAGGCAGGTGGCGACCGTCTTTTCAACGCCGTTCGACGACGGCGATATCGAGGACGACGATGCAGCCGGTGCGGCCATCGCGGAAGATGCCCGTTCCGACGTGAGCCGCGCCGGCCGAAACAGCGGCAATGCCACCGCCAACAGAAACACCGCCACCGCCAACACCGCCAGAATGGTGCCGATGCCACCAAGTGTGATGACCGCACGGGCCAGCGAGTCGCCGGCCTTCACCCACGGATGGGTTTTGCGACGGCGCGAGCGACCCGTAAAGGTGGACTGCGGTGGCATGCCCGTGCTCGGGTCTCAGCGGAAGCGGAAGGAGGCTGCGAAAAAAACGCTCGGTCTGTCGAACAGTGGGTCGATCAGCAGATCGGGTCAGGGATTGGTGAGACCGACGCCCTGCAGGGCCCGCTTCGCAATCGGACCGGTGATGGGCAGGTAGCCGTCCTTCCGGACATCCGCCTGGCCAGTGGCACTCAGCACATAGCGGATGAACTCGCCCCGCAACGGATCGATCGCCCCACCCGGCTTGTAGTTGACGCTCAGGTAGAGAAACCGCGAGAGCGGGTATTCGCCGGAATAGGCAAACTTCGGCTCGGTCGCGACTGCCGGGCCACCCTGCTTGGCCGACAAGGGCAAGGACCGCACGTCGGCAGTGGCGTAGCCGATGCCGCTGTAGCCGATGCCATACTTATCGCTGGCGACGGCCTGCACCACCGCTGAACTGCCTGGCTGCTCCTTCACAGTGGGCTTGAAGTCCCCCTTGAAGAGCGCATGCTCCTTGAAATAGCCATAGGTGCCGCTGGTGGCGTTGCGGCCGTAGAGGCTGATCGGCTTGTCCTTCCACTCCCCTTCGAGGCCGAGGTCGCCCCAGGTGCGGATCTCATTCTTTCCGCCGCCCGTGCGGTTCTTCGAGAAGATCGCATCGACCTCCTGCAACGAGAGGCTCTTGAGCGGGTTGTCCTTGTGGACGAACACGGCGAGCATGTCGATCGCCACGGGCACGACGGTCGGGGCATAGCCGTGCTTTTCCTTGAAGGTGTCGATCTCGGACGGCTTCCAGTCGCGGCTCATCGGCCCAAACGTGCTGGTGCCCTCCGTGAGTGCCGGCGGGGCCGACGCCGAGCCCTTGCCTTCGATCCCCTCCTGCACGCTCGGATAAAACTTCTTGAATCCCTCGGCCCAGAGCGCAACGAGGTTGTTCATCGTGTCGGACCCGACGCACTTCAGCGAACCGGCCACCTCACCCGACACCTTCGCGTAGGGCTTCAGGGCCGGATCGATCTCTTGATCGAGGGCCACGGCGGTGCGAACGGCCGTTCCCGCCGTCAGGCAGGCAACCGCCGGCAGCAGGGCGAATCCAGCACATGCAAAGACCGCCGATCCGAACATCCGGGGCATGCGTGTCAACATCACCACATTCCTTCAAAGAGAGGAGGGCCGAGCAGAACGGTATGGAGGAGATCGTAGCGGGAATTGCGAGCATTTCATGAGCAGCGGAAAATGACCGGAAAAAACACTGGCTTCCGCCGGGGGTTTTTAGCGCCGTGGCGGAGCGAAGCCCCTTCGAAGCGTGTTTTCCGTGACCGTCCGCGGGACGAGAAACTGCTGCAGATAGTCCGGTCCACCCGTCTTGCTGCCGATGCCCGACATGCGGTAGCCACCAAATGGCTGTCGGCAGACGAGCGCACCGGTGATGCCCCTGTTGAGATAGACATTGCCCGCCTGCAGGGCCACTTCTGCCTTGTGCAGATGCGCCGGACTGCGGGAGAAGACGCCGGCCGTGAGCGCATAGGGAGTGCCGTTGGCCAGTTCGACCGCATGACGGAAATCACGTGCGCGAAACAGGGCCAGCACGGGTCCAAAAATTTCCTCCTGCCCCAGCGGCGAGGCGGGATCAACATCGGCGAAGACATGCGGCCCCACGAACCAGCCCCGGTCGGCCATGCCGCCGACCTCGACTGCTGCCACCTCACGGGCCGTCCGCCGCCCCTCTGTGATGAATGACCGCACGCGGTCGCGCGCCTCCGCATCGACCAGCGGCCCCATCCGCGTGCCCGGTTCGGCAGCCGGCCCCACCCGCAGGCTCTTCACCGCCTCCGCGAGCCTCCCGACGAAGGCGTCGTGCACGCGATCGAGCACGATCACTCTGGAGCAGGCGGAGCACTTCTGCCCTTGGAAGCCAAACCC
>CANHYS010000357.1 GCA_947464585.1 Planctomycetaceae bacterium
ATCTGCTTCTCGTCATCAGGCGGCATCTCACCCGAATTCAAGACATTGAGCACCTGCTGCCACCGTTCGGCCGCCTCGACCGAGTCGATCATGGTGGGCAGCGTATCGACCCGGAATCCGCCATTCGCGTCGTCAGGCCCGTGGCACTTGAGGCAATGCGCGGCCAGAAGGGGTTGCGTGGCAGACTTCACCGCCGGCGGAGCAGGGCGGTCAGCCGCCAGGCCACGACCGGTAAAAACGGCTACCATCGCTACAGCCGATAGGAGCTTCAAAAGTCCGTTCATCGGGGAACGCCAGTCCGCGAAACCATGTGGCTTGCCGCAAGACCAATAGTATCGGCCCGTCACGCACACCGCGGAAATGGACTGACCGGTGCCTGTTTGTGTGTTTTCCATCGTCACCCAAACCATTGCCGCCCTCTTCCCAGACGGCTGCTTGGCCGACAGCGCGATTATGGTATACTTTCTATACCACTCCAGCGACGCGGACGGTCTCCCGTGGAATTCACGTTTGCCCCCCTCAAGAGCGATGCCAATGCTCAAAAACACGGGATTGATTTCGTCGACGCACAGTTGCTGTGGCTGGACGACATGCTGATCGAGATTCCGGCCCGCACGGCCGATGAACCGCGTTGGCTGGTCGTGGGGAGAATCGCAGGCAAGCATTGGTCTGCCGTCGTCACCTACCGGGATGAGCATGTCCGGCTCATCTCGGTTCGGAGGTCGCGGCCCGAGGAGATCCGACTGTATGAAACGCTCGACTAAAGTCACGTCGGAGTTGCTGGATCGAGCATTCGACGCCGGCGCAGATATCACAGGCTCGCTCGAGACTGCAAAGGCCCGCCGGCCGCTGCGGCAGCAGCGGCGGGTGAACGTCGACTTTCCTGCATGGATGATCGATTCGCTGGATCGCGAGGCCGGCCGACTGGGCGTCAGTCGCCAGTCGATCATCAAAGTCTGGATCGCAGAACGCCTGGCAGCCGCAGACTCGTCGGGGCGATAAGTGGATCGGGCCGAACGCGTGTCGCGCAGTCCCGATAGTCCTCACTCCCAGCGGAGGTTGCGAATCTCACGCGGCCCCAGCCACGGCTTCCCTGGCATGGGCTGTTTCACGCCGTCCCGCACAACGTCACCGGTGGGGCCGATGCTCAACTGCGTGACGGTCCGCCAGTTCGTCAGCGGGGCCGTGAACTTTGGATCAGTGGCGACCAGTTCGTCGAGGCTCACCGACACCGTCTGCCAGTCGGGCGAGCCCTTCAACTGCTTGACGGCGTTGTAGCTGACGGCCGGTTTCCCTTTTTCGACGGCACCCCAACCGTTTGTCTCGACCTCCACTACGAGTTGGTTATCCGTCTCGCTGCGGATGTCGAACACCAACTTCGCGCCATCGGGCCCACGCCACTTGGGATCTTTGAGCTTACGAGTGAACGCCCGCCAGAGGGGAGGGTGGCCCCAGTTGCTCTGGTACCAGTCCTGCCAGAGACGGCGGCCGTCGTCGACCATGCGGTCGGGCGTGTCCGTCGCCTTCACACCAGCTGACTTGAGCGACGCGGGCAAGAACGACACCACCCGGGAGCTAATCGTGAAGACGTCGGTGTTGCTCTGGCCAGGAGCGGTCGCGATCTTTCGATACTCTTCCGGCAGTTCATAGGTGACGTTCGCAAATGTGAAAAACGGCTCATCGAGGCTCATCACCGGGCACCGCGCCTGCCAGCCATCCCCGGCCTCGACGGCCTGCCCGTCCCGCCAGAAGCGGGTCAGCACGTGCGGGTCGGTCGAATAGAAGACGTCCACTCGCTTCACGGTCCGCGCCCGGTCGGGTCTGACGGTGACCACGGGCACACCGTCGGCGGCCTTCAGGTCGACGGAGATCGCGGGCGACGCGGGCATGGTGAATCCGCCCTGACGGCCCTTGAGGTGCTGCTCGAACCAGAGATGCTGGGTGATGGAGCACTCGGCAGCGTTATGGTGGTTGACATGCGGCGTGATGCTAAATCGCACCCGCTCGTCGGGAACGTCCCGCCACGTAACCGCCATGTTGTCGATGGCCGCATGAAAGTCATTCGTCGGCGACAGCCAGAGGATGGGGCAGGTGAGGCGGTTGATGTACGGATTGTCACTGACGCAGGCTAGTTCGAGAGCCGATGGCGACGTCTTCACGCATCCTGGCAGATCAGCCTGGCTGTCGAGCACGACGCCGGAGCCACCGCAGGACGGCACGGCCGCCCGCACCCGCTTGTCGATCGCCGCCAAGTTCGTCGTCAGCTTCCCGCCCATCGAGTGCCCATACACGCCGATCTTCTCTGGATCGACCTCGGGCTGCTGCTGGAGGAACGTGATGCCGCGGCGGGCCGCAAGCAACACCAGGAACCAGTTGCTGTTCCGCGGCGACTCGATCGAATCGAGCGTGTAGTCGTCGGGAGTGAGCGGGCCCGCAAAGTGATTGGACTTGTTCCGCTGCGGCGGGTGCGTGGCGTCGAGCTTGCCCCAATCAGTGTTCGGACCGTCGTATTCCGGCGGATTCCGACCGAGGTTCAGCTTGTTGCCGCCCCAGTTGAGTGAGAGGCAGGCGTAGCCCCGCTTCGCGTCGGCCACGGCGCCATCGAGACCGGCCGACTGCCCGCCACCGTGGATCTGCAGCAGGCCCGGCAGCTTCGTGGCTCCCTTCGGAAACGCGTAGAGACCGACCATTGTCGCCGGCGCTCCCTTGAACGTGCCGATGCGATAACGGACTACGCGGCAGACAACATCATCCCGCTCCCATTCCTTGAGCGTTTCCGCCTCGAGCGGTTCCGCTCGAGGGTCGTAGTTGCCCCAAAGCTCATCGAGCGACTGCGGCACCTTGCCGTCGCGCAGCGGCGGGAGCGAATCGTCGGCGATGGTCCTGCCGCCGCCGACGCAGAGCATCAGAGACGCCACGACGACAAACACCAACTGCCTCATGCTCGACATCCCTTCATTTTCACGACATTTGCCCACCTACGGCTGTGGACTTCAGTGTGTGAGCGAATTCGCGTCACTTTGTCGGGCTGGCGACCGCCGACGAATCGAGTTCGAAACGATACGAGTTCTTGCCCTTTTTGACCGTGGCACGAAGAGGGGTGGTGATGGCGTGCTTGTAGACCACAGGAAGCACGTCCCACACCTTGACGTTCGGTGGACCCGATGGCGGTTTGTCCGGATCGGGCGGAGGAACGGGATCGTGATCCTGCTTGACGATCGTAACGAAGTAGTCGCCGATCTTCGTGCCTGCGCCGAACTTCGCACCGCCCGCCGCATTCAGACGAAAACTGCCGTCGGGGCCCGTTCGTCCGGCCGCGGGAAGGCCGCCCTCGGAACCGCCGGCTTCAGGCGAAAACAGGACGGTCGCCCCTTCGACCGGCTGGCCGTCGAGCAGCACGATGCCCTCTACCATCTCCACGACCGGACCACGGCGACCGCAGCCGACGATAGCGGCCCCAACGAAGCCCGCTGCGACCAGCGCCATGCAGCACGTCAACGCACTGCGATTCATCTTCGTCCGTCGTGCATCCATGAAACTCAATCGTACGACCTATTCACGCGACTCACTCGAGCCGCGCCCCCTCGCCATGCTTGATCGTGCTCAAACTACCCCAGACGCCACGGATGCTCGCCTTGGAATACGTCCATGCATTCGCGTAGTTGGGCGCTCCCTGGTTGTTGTATTGCTGCTGCGTCGAGTCGCCGACGTCGACCATATCCGAGACGAACCGTACCGACGCGTCGCACATCGTCGCGAACACACCCCCTTGGTGGTAGCTGCTCGCAGGCATGACCACCGCGCCCCAGTTGTAGTCGTTGAGGCAGCGGGGCGTGTTTGGGGCGGCATTCGCATAAAACGCGGTATCGGAGTCACCGGAACTCCACCAGCAGCC
>CANHYS010000358.1 GCA_947464585.1 Planctomycetaceae bacterium
CCTGGAGTGCTTCGGGCGTGGAGCCCGTCGAGGGCGTGAAGTTGATGTAGGACGCGCCGGCCTCGAACGCAGCCAGGGCATAGAGGCTGCTGGCCGGCAGCGGGCAGGCCCGCGGGTCGTCGAGCAGCGGTTTGAGTTCTGCGAACGACTTTGGAATCGGCAGCGCCGCCGGGGGCTCGGTGGAGGCGACGTTCACCACCACCACGTGGCGGAGACTGTTGGTCCGGGCGAAGGCCTCAATATCATCCCGCACGCGGTCGATCGCCTGTCGGGGAGTCTCCACGCGGGCCGCGATCGCGTCGTCAGCCAGTTCAAGGATCTTGTCGCCCGCGGCCACGACCGTGCCCGGTCGCAGGCGGCTTTCGGTCTCGGCGAAGAAGTCGGCGGCACCGTCGAGCAGCTCCGGCATGATTGCGCGGCTGTCGGTCCACATGCGGCGGGCCTCGTCGGCCAGCCGGCCCGGCCGGATGTCGTGGCCACCCACGACGATGTCAGCGAAGTCGACCAGGTCGAGCCGGGTGAAGGGATCGAGCGCGGTGACGAGCCCCACCGGCTCGATCGCGCCGCGGGCCAGGTTTGCCAGTCCCGTGATCACGGTGGTGGCCACGCCCCCCTTGGCCCCGATGAGCCACAGACCGATACGGCTGCCTGACATGAGCGGTACTTTCTCGAGAGTGTGAGATGGAGGGCTTCAGCGATGACCGGCGGGACGGGAGCCCTGGCACGTGGCGGCGAGCAGCGGCGAAACGGCTGGGAAACAGCCCGGCGGGTGGTATCATTCTTGTCACGCACCACGCATCACGCAAACGAGGAGCAGCGAAAGGCCGCATGAACACAAGAGAGTCTTCCAAGAGCCTGCACTTGGCCCAGCGCATGCGAGCGCTCGAGCCCTCCGCCACGCTCGCCATGGCCGCCCGCGCCTCCGCGATGGCCGCCGCCGGCGTCAATGTCGTCGACCTCTCGGTCGGCGAGCCCGATTTCCCCACGCCACTCCACATCTGCCAGGCCGCCGAGGCGGCGATCCGTGGCGGCAAAACGAAATACACCCCCGCCGCCGGCATCCCCGATCTCCGCAAGGCCGTGGCGGCCGACTACACCCGTCGCACGGGCCTGGCCGTGACGCCCGCGCAAGTGGTCGTCTCCAACGGCGCCAAGCACTCGCTCCACAATGCCTTTACGGCACTGCTCAACGAGGGGGACGAGGTGATCGTGCCGACGCCCTACTGGGTGAGCTACGCGGAGCTGATCAAGCTGGCCGGGGCGAAGCCCGTGCTCCTGTCCACGCGGATCGAGGACGACTTCAAGCTGCGGCCGGAGGCACTCCGGGCGGCCATCACGCCGGCCACGCGGATGCTGCTGCTGTGCACGCCGAGCAACCCGACGGGCGTCGTCTACTCAGCCGACGAACTGCGGGCCCTGGCCGACATCGCCATCGAGGCCGATCTGGCCGTCGTGTCGGACGAGATCTACGACCAGCTGGTCTTCGACGGCCAGAAGGCGGTGTCGTTTCCAACGCTGCGGCCCGGTCTCGAGGCCCGTACGGTCGTCGTGGCGGGCGTGAGCAAGACCTATTCGATGACGGGCTGGCGGATCGGCTGGACGATCTGTCCGGAGCCTCTTGCCAAGGCGATCGGCAACCTGCAGAGCCAGGAGACGAGCAACCCCTGCAGTGTCAGCCAGCATGCGGCGGTGGCGGCGCTCACCGGCCCGCAGGAGTGCGTGGCCGAGATGTGCCGGGCGTTTGAAAAGCGTCGTGACCTCGTGGCGGCGAGGCTCTTGTCCATGCCGGGCGTGCGTCTGCCGAGGATCGGCGGCGCGTTCTACGCGTTCTTCGACATTCAGCCAGCGCTCGCGAAGGGGACAAACGGCATCACCAACAGCATGCAGTGGTGCGAGGCGCTCCTGGAGCAGGAGCATGTGGCGCTCGTGGCCGGCAGCGCGTTTGGCGCCGAGGGGCACGTGCGGATGTCATTCGCGGCGTCGGAGGAGAAGCTGGGCGAGGGCCTCGATCGCATCTCGCGGTTTTTGGGCGCGTGACCACGTGCTACGGCTCGTAACGGCTGCAGGTCCTACGGGATCACGAACTTGAATCGCTGCTCGCCGCACTGGAAGAAGCAGTACGACGTGAGCGTTGTGGCGGGCGTGCTCACCCAGACGCCGTTGCGAGTTACCTTTCCGATGAGTTTCCAGCCGCCACTTGCGTCGGCGACGAGTTCGGCATGGACCGCAGCCACCAGCGGGTCGTCGAGTTGAATGTCGCAGCCGCTTCCTTTGCGGCCGATCGTGACCTTTGGTGAGCGGAGCGGAAACCGCAGAGCGTTCGGCTTGCCCGACGACTCGACCAATGTCGGCCAGTCCTTCCCGGAGTCTGCGGGCTGGTCGATCCGGACCGTGTCGTTGTCTGGCACTTCGGAGGCCCCTGCGGCTGGTTTCTCGAGTCGGAACCGGCGTGACCCGAGGAGCACGATCGTGTCATAGGCAAGCGCCGCAGTGCCGACCCGCACGAACGTGCCATTGACGCTTTCGAGGTTGTGGAGTGTCCACTCCCGCTGGCCGCGGCTGGTCGTGAGCCGGATCTCGGCATGCCGGCTGGACATCGTCGCGTCGATGGGGATCGTCAGGTCGCCCGACGAGCGGCCGATCACGAAGCAGTCCTTGCGGATGCGGATCTGCTCGCCGTCATCGATCGAGCCATCGTCGATCACGGTAAGGATCGGTACAGCGGGGCGGATCACCGGCCGGAATATCTGCTCGTTGGCGAATGACGCATTCGCTGGCGGATGATTCATGTGTCTGATCGAGACGGCGCTCGCTCCGTGGCGGTCCTTTGACAACGCTGACCGAGTTGTTGCACGTACCCTTCTTTCGCCGCTCGGGAGGCTGACGTTACAGCGCAAGGGCCCGCAGGTCGCGGAACTCGACCTTCATCACCAGGCCGCCATGGATCTGCAGGCCGATCGGGGCCGGCTCTGCATACTTCGCATCCTTGTATTGCGAGACCTGCTCGCCGTTGAGCCAGACGGTGAACGTGTCCCCCTTCGCCTCGACGCGGATCCGATTCCACTCGCCGACTTTCAAGAGGTCGGCTGCGCGGTTCGCCCGCGCTTCCTCCGGATATTTTCCGTTGTAGAAGGAGCAGGTCATATCCTTCTTCAGACTCCGCGACACGCCGATCTGCACCTGCAGTTCCGGCTTTCGCACCATGATGCCGCTGTCGATCTCGCCGGTGAACCGCACCTCCCCCTCCACGATCACGTCGCCATACGGCTTCTCCGTGTAGAGCATCGAGCCCTTTTTCGCTTCGTCGCTCTGGCCCACGATGACGCCGTCGACGACGTTCCAGTACGGCTCGGCCGGCACCTTCCAGCCGGTCAGGTCGCGGCCGTTGAAGATCGCAGGCAGGCTCGCAGTCGGCGGCACATCGGCGGCACGCGCGGGCGTGTCGGCCATGGTCGGGCCGAGGCAGGCGATGACGAGCAAGGCGACGGCGGTGCGATAGAATGCGGCCATGGTCTGATGTCCTGTACGAGTGCTGCGGGCGTGGATGGAGCTGACAGCCGTGCATTCTTCAAGACTTCATGCGGCGATGCAACAGCCCGGTCAGGCAACGGTGGGCATCGTGCTGGCTGGTGGCGGCTCCACCCGACTGGCGTCCGTCGCGGCGACCGGCGGCGGCAAGGCGTGGCTCACGTTTCAAGGGCAGACGTTTCTGGAGCATGTCGTCGCGGCAGTAGCGGCCGAGATGGGCCCGACCATCGTGGTGGCGGCGCCTGGGCAGAGGCTGCCAGCCCTCGACGGCGTGCGCGTCGTCCACGATCTCACGCCGGGCGCCGGGCCACTTGCGGGTATCCGCGACGGGCTGCGGGCTGTGCTGGCCGTTGATGATGCTGATCA
>CANHYS010000359.1 GCA_947464585.1 Planctomycetaceae bacterium
CAGCAGACCGGCATCACACAGTTCCTGCTCGTGCGCGATCAGGGCGACTGCTGCTTCGGAGGCAATCCCAAGATCACCGATCGTGTGCTCGTTCAGCTCAAGGATCCCAGCCATCCCAAGGGGATCGATTTTTCGTCCCGTCTCACCAAGATCGCCGGCAGGTTTGTGATCCGCCCCATGGGCGCGCCCGGCCTGGATGGCGGCGTGCTCTACCACCTCGAGGATGCCTTTGCGAGATAGCCGCGCGGTTTTGCCTGCGCACGGCCTGCGACGGCTCTGCCGAGTCGTGATGGCCTGCTGCCTGGTCGGGTGCGGAGCGCCGGCCGAGGTACGGAAGGAGCCCGCGCCTGCCGCGGCGCCGTCGAGCCGTTCGACCGCGGAGACGCCGCCGACGCCACCGGCACCGGCACCGCCCCCCCGCACGACGGGCCGGCCAACCGCCCCGCGCGACATCTCGTTCGACGACATCAAGCTCGACCTCAAGAAGGGGGATCCTTTCTCCCGCGACCTGCTGCCCACCCGGGTGACGGCCCTGGAGACGACCCCGATCCGGATCCGTGGCTACATCCTGCCGAGCTTCCAGCAGACCGGCCTGACCCAGTTCGTGCTGGTGCGGGACAACATGGAGTGCTGCTTTGGCCCGGGCGCGCTGCTCCACGACTGCATCGTGGTGCGGATGATCCCCGGAAAAACGGCCGCGTTCTCGATTCGGCCGGTGGCCGTGACCGGCACGTTTCGAGTGGACGAACTGCGGGGTCCGGACGGCAAGCATCTCGCGATCTACTCGCTCGACGGCGAAGACGTGCAGTGACCGCCAGTCGTTGGTACGATCGCGTTCTGGGCTTCCGAGAGCGTCTGCCGTCATCGAACGCATTTTTCCTGTCGCCATCCCTCGCTGGCGATCGACCATGAACACTGACTTCTTTTGGATTTACGATATCCCGCCGGCCAGGCTGGCACTGCTTTCGATCGGGGTTTTCGTTGGGTTCTACTGGGCGGGGCTGATTCTGCTCCGGCCGATCCTGAGGCAGTTCGTCAAAAACACCCGCGGTGCCAACGACATCGTCGGCTACATCCTTTCCTGTTTCTGCGTCTTCTATGGTCTGTTGCTCGGCCTCATCGCCGTCACCGCCTACCAGAACGTCGCCGAGGCTGGGTTGAACGTCACCCGCGAGGCCGCCGCCCTCTCGGCGCTCTACGAAGATGTCTCCCGTTATCCGGAGCCCCACGGGCAGAACCTGCGGTGGCTGCTGCGGGACTACACCCGCTACGTCATCAAGTATGCCTGGCCGCTGCAGCAGCGGGGCATCATCCCGGAGGAGGGGACGATCCGTGCCGAGGCCTTCCACGACAGGCTTCTCGATTTCGAGCCCCGCACGCCCGCCCAGGAAATTCTCCACGCCGAGGCCCTGCGGCAGTTCAACCATTTCCTGGAGTGCCGGCGGATGCGGCTGTTTTCCGTGAAATCGGCTCTGCCGGCGTCGATGTGGTACGTGATGATCCTGGGGGCGGTCCTCACGATCGCGATGTGCTGGCTGTTCGACATGAAATTCATCACGCATCTCGCGCTCGGCGGGATCCTCGCCGCCTATCTGGGCACGATGATGTATCTCATCATCGACATGAACCAGCCGTTCCGGGGCGACGTGAGCATCACGTCGGAGGTCTTCGAGACGCTCTACCGCCGCATGGACGAGGAATGACGATGACTCCTGAAGACTCGCTTTCGCCGTGTCGCGCCGTCGTCACCCGGAGGCAGGCGCTGGCCCACGGCACGGCGGCCACGCTCGCCGCGGCCCGTGCCCTCTCGCCCGCCCTGTTCGTGGGCTGCTCGCTCGGCATTCAGCCACGGGCGAAGACGGTGCCGGTCGGTCTGCTCCACTCGCAGACCGGCACGATGGCCATCAGTGCGACGGCGCTTCGCGACGTAGATCTGCATGCCATCGAGCAGATCAATGCCGCCGGCGGTCTGCTCGGCTACCAGCTCGAAGCGAAGGCGCCGGATCCCCGGTCGCGGCCCGACATGTTCGTCAAGCGGGCGCGGCAGCTGCTCGAGGACGGCGTGGCCGCCGTGTTCGGCTGCTGGACGAGCACGAGCCGCAAGGCGGTGCTGCCGCTGTTTGAAGAACACAAGAAGCTGCTGTTCTATGCCGTGCAGTACGAGGGAAACGAGTCGTCGAAGTACGTCGTCTATGGCGGCAGCGTGCCCAATCAGCAGATCTTGCCGGCCATCGATTGGCTCATGAGCCCCGACGGCGGCTCGAAAAAGAAGATCTTCCTGCTCGGCTCCGACTACGTGTTTCCGAGGACCGCCAACTTCGTCGCCAAGAAGTACCTGGCCACGAAGGATCTGCGGCCCGCCGGCGAGGTGTATCTGCCTCTCGGACACCAGGATTTCTCGGCGGCCGTGCAGCAGATCCTCTTCTCCGGCGCTGACTGCGTGCTCAACACCGTCAACGGTGACAGCAATCTCGGTCTCTTTCAGGCGTTGGCCGACGCCAAAGTCGATCCCATGAAGCTACCGGTGATCTCCACGAGTATCGGCGAGGACGAACTGCGGAGCCTGCTGCCGGACCAGATGAAGGGCCACTTCGCCGTCGCATCGTACTTCCAGAGCCTCGACACCGCGGCCAACCGGGAATGGATCGCCGGTTTTCGCGACGAATTCGGCTCGGACCGCGTCACGGATGACCCCATGGAGTCGGGCTGGTGCCTCGTGCATCTCTGGAAGGCGGCCGTGGAGAAGGCGGGAACATTTGAGACGGAGGCGGTGCGGGCGGCGATGCGTGAAGGGCTCACGTTTGCGGGCCCGGGTGGTCTGGTTCGGCTCGACCCCAAGACCCAACACTGCACGAAATACTTCCGGGTGGGGCGGATCCGTGCCGACAGGCAGTTCGACATCGTGCACCAGTCCGGCGCCCCCATCGATCCCGAGCCCTATCCGCAGATCGCCTTCCCAGGATGGAGCTGCGACTGGACGAAGGGGGGCATCACCCGCGGCCCGGAGGTCTCGATCGATGGCGACATTTAAGCTCGAGCATTCCGAGGGAATGCGCTGGGTGAAAGTCACACTCGACGACGATGACGTCCGGACCGAGCGGGGTGCCCTCAACCACATGCAGGGTGCGATCACGATGGACGTGCCATGGCCCACGCTGAAGGCCTGGTGGGTGTCGCTTTTTTCCGACGAGTCGCTCCTGCGGCCCCGCTACAGCGGCACCGGCACCGTCTCCCTCGATTCCAGCCTCGGTGGCTATCACCTGCTGAAGATCAATCTGGGCGAGCGATGGGTGCTCGACACGCGGTGCTTCTGGGCAAGCGACGGCGAGGTCGGGCTCTCGATCTACCGTGAGCGGATGCTCACCTCACTCTGGGCCGACGAGGGACTGTTCTGGTACAAGACGGTCCTCAAGGGGACCGGGAAGGCGGTGCTCTCGGTGCCGGGCCCGGTGCATGAGGTGGAACTCAACGACGAAACGCTCGTCACCGACGGCCCATTCGTGATTGCGCGGACGCAGGGGATCTCGATGCAAGTCAAGCGGCCCGCCAAGAACATCATCAGCTACTGGCTCTCAGGGCAGAAGCGGGCCTACGTCTACAAGGGCACGGGCAAGCTGCTCTTGTGCACCGTTCCCTACTGGCGGGCGCGGATGCAGAAGGAACGCGCGGGCTGGGATTCAGAATGAGGCCGCCGAGGTCTGCGCGCCGGCCACGACGATTCAGGGCAGCGATCCTGACTGTCGTGCTTGTCATGGCACGATCAGCCGCGACACCGACGTCGGCATGCCCGTTTTGTGGCACGGTCGGGCAGTCGCTCGCGCAGCGGCGCGACGCGGCGGCCGTCGTGGCCGTCGCCGAGGCGGAGGGCACGGCGGCGG
>CANHYS010000360.1 GCA_947464585.1 Planctomycetaceae bacterium
ACGATGACGCGGCCATCGGAAGTGAGCCGCTCACGGCAGTGGCGGAGCAGCTTCAGCGGTTCGATCTCGTGTTCCAGGATGCAGGAGAGCACGATCATATGCACGCTCTCGGGCTCGAGCATGGCGAGCCCCTCGATCCCGGTCGCGTGGATGCAACGGCCGCCGCGACGCGATAATGTGCGGCCCGCCACGGAGGCAAGGTGCGTCGAGATCTCGATGCCAATCGGTTCGACTCGGTCCGCGACGTCGGCTGGAATGCCCGCAACGACACGTTCGATCAGCGTGCCCTCCGCGCAGCCGACGTCCACCAACCGGATCGGTCCGGTGCCAAACGTGCAGGCGATGCGGCGTCCCATCGCAGCCACCTTATCGCGTTTGAGCACGCGACGACGAAACGTTTTGACGGCCTCGCTCATGGCGTGGACCGCAGGCTCGGCCTGCTGGCGACGCCGGCTTTCCGTCTTGTGGGTCACCTCCCACGCGAACGTATCGCGAAAAAGATCCTGCGCCGGCGGATTGGCCAAATAGACAAAACCGGTGTCAGCGCAGCGTCGCAGGCTCCAGGGAAATGGCGCGTAGGGCAACGGCTGCGACTCGGATGCGCGTTCGAGCAACGGACAACTCCGCAGTAATGTCTTCGACATGGCATGTCTCCTGTTCAGACTCCCCGCAACGACGCATGACGGCGCCCGGAGGGGTTGTCGGCACAAAAGGCACGGCTGCCACAGACTTCCCAACCGGAATTCGCCGCACACTGCCCCACCGGGCGGAAAGGAGGGGGCTGCACTGTCGCCATCCCGCCCCGTCTCGCCAGCCCGCCAAGACGGTCGGACATATGGCCGACTCTCGCAAATAGCCTCACGGCCACGGGGATTTGCGCCCGATTTTACGGTTGAAACGGTTGTATCGAGGCCCGTTCGTGCACAGTCACATCCCACCACGATTCCGGCTCGCCAGGGTGTTCCATCTCCTGGTCGTGGCGGCGTGCAGCCTGCTGGTGAGCGGTTGCACGCCATGGGGCCAGTATTGGCGGAATTCGATGAAGGTGGGGCCGAACTACCTGCGGCCACCCGCAGCCGTCGAAGGCGAGTGGATCGACGCCGAGTCGGAGCAGATCCGGTCGCTATCGGACATCGACTCCCTGTGGTGGGAACAGTTCAACGATCCCGTGCTCAATGGTCTGGTGATCCAGGCCTACAACCAGAATCTCCCGCTGCGCGAAGCCGGATTTCGCGTACTCGCCGCCCGTGCGTCCTACAACATCAAGGTCGGCGGCTTCTTTCCGCAGGGTCAAAGCGCGCTGGCGACCTACAACCGCTACCAGCTCAGCAACAACGTCACCGCCCTGAACAACCTTTCGAGCACCGCATTCAGCGTCTTCAGCACGGGCTTCAACCTCTCGTGGGAGCTCGATCTCTGGGGCAAGATCCGCCGCGGCATCGAGTCGGCCGAGGCCCAGTATCAAGCGAGCGTCGAGGAGTATGACGGTGTTCTCGTCACGCTCGTGGCCGACGTGGCCGACCGCTACACCGACTACCGCGTGGCCGAGAAGCAGGTTCACGACCTCAAGCTCTTGGCCGAGATCCAGCGCAAGAGCCTGCAGGTGGCGACGGACCGCTTCGAGGGGGGCGCGACGACCGAACTCGACGTCCAGCAGGGGAAGCTCAACCTGGCGGAGACTGAAGCCGCGATTCCCGCCTACGAACAGCAGAGCCGACTCGCCTCCAACGCGCTGTGCCTTCTGCTGGGCATCCCCCCGGCTGAACTCTCCAACCGGCTGGGCGAACAGGAGATCCCGCAGCCTCCGGCAGCGATCGAGGCAGGAATCCCGGCCGACCTGCTGCGGCGCCGCCCGGACGTGCGGCAGGCCGAACGGATCCTGGCGGCGCAGAGCGCCCAGATCGGTGTGGCCGAGTCGGAACTCTACCCGGCCCTGTCGATCAACGGCTATCTGGGCGTGTATGCCAATGAACTCGGCCAGCTCTTCGAGTCCGATTCGTTCTTCGGGTTCATCGCCCCGGTCGTGGACTGGAAGCTGCTCAACTACGGGCGGCTGCTCAATAACATCCGCAAGCAGGATGCCCTCTTCCAGTCGCTCGCCGCCCGCTACCAAGACACCGTGCTGCGGGCCGGCAAGGAGGCGGAGGATGGCATCGTCATCTTTCTCAAGGCTCGCCAGACGGCGTCGAAGCAGCAGGAGGCCCTCACGGCAGCGGCCCGTTCGACGGAACTCGTCCAGATCCAGTACACGGAGGGCACAGTCGACTTCAATCGCGTGTTCGTGCTGCAGAAAAACCAGGTGGAGGAGCAGCTCAAGCTCAATGACGACGTGGGCATCGTGACCCACGGCATGATCAAGCTCTACCGGGCACTGGGTGGCGGCTGGCAACTGCGGCTCGACGAACTGGCGGCGAGCGGGCAGTGCTGCAAGCCTCTGCCGGCCGTCGAGGGTGGCGCATGCGACGACTACATCGGCAAGCAGCCGCCGGCCGGCTTCGACGCATGGTGCATCTGGCCCGAGTGGCTGCGAGGTCACAAGGCCCGCTAAAGCGCATCTCGACCAGGTGGAGAGACATCCTGGTTCCAGAGAAAACGGAGGCGAGGGGGTCGGCGAACGCTCGAGGAGCATTGGGCCGCCGCGGCCCACGCGACGAGACTTTTGCCGCCCCCGAAGCCGGTGCCACACCACAGTCGCATGCGTTCTAGCCCGGCGATCCGCGCCACCGCCGCAGCGTGTAGAAGAAGACCGGCGTGAGGAAGATGCCGAAGAGCGTCACGCCCAGCATGCCACTGAACACGGAGATGCCGAGCGTCCGCCGCATCTCCGCGCCGGCCCCCTGGGCCACCACGAGCGGCACGACGCCGAGGATGAAGGCCAGCGACGTCATCAGGATCGGCCGCAGCCGCAGCCGGCAGGCCTCGACGGTCGCCTCGCCGAGCGGCCTGCCCTCCTCCTGGAGTTGCTTCGCGAACTCGACGATCAGGATCGCGTTCTTGCAGGCCAGTCCGACGAGCACCACGAAGCCGATCTGCGTGAAGATGTTGATGTCCATGCCGGCCCACCGCACGCCGAGCATCGACGACAGCAGGCACATCGGCACCACCAGGATCACCGCCAGTGGCATCGTCCAGCTCTCGTAGAGCGCCGCCAGCACGAGGAATACCAGCACGACCCCCAGCACGAACAGAAACGCCGCGGTATTGCCCGAACGGATCTGCATCGAGGCCATTTCCGTCCAATCAACGGCCATCAGCGGCGGGATCGCGGCCTCCCGCTGCAGCCGGTCGAAATGCCCCTGCATGACGGCCAGCGCCGACGTGCTGCCCACGCCGGGACCGGGCTCGCCATAGACCGCCGCAGCCGGGTAGAGGTTGTACCGCATCACCAACGACGGCCCGACCCGGTCGCGAACGTCGATCAGCGTCGTCAAGGGTACCGGCTGCTTGTTGCCGCTCACCACTTTGAGCCGCTCGAGCGTGCGGTGGATGTCCTGCCGATGGCTGCCATCCGCCTGCATGTTGACCTGCCACGAGCGGCCAAACCGGTTGAAGTTGTTGACATAGAAGGAGCCGAGCTGAATCTGCAGCGTGTCGATGAGATCCTGCATCGACACGCCAAGTGCCGCCGCCTTGTCGCGGTCGATGTCGAGAAACAGCCAGGGAGTGGCGGCTGAAAAATTCGTGAACAGGCCGCGCAGCCGCACGTCGTCGCCACCGCTCTGCACGACGGCGTCGGCGGCCTGTTGAAGCTGTGCGAGACCGTAGTCGCCGCGGTCCTCCACCACCATCTTGAAGCCGGACACGGTTCCCAGACCGTCCACGGGCGGCGGGCCGAACACTTCCACCCGTCCCTCGTCGCTGTTCGCCTCCC
>CANHYS010000361.1 GCA_947464585.1 Planctomycetaceae bacterium
CTGACCGCCGCGCGGCCCGCCTGTGACCTCACCATCGGCTGCTGCACGCTCGTGGACGCCCTCGGCCACTTCGGCCCGGTCCGCCGCGCGGTGCGGCCCCACCTCGCCCGCTACCTCGAGGCGGTCGCCGGCAGCCGGGTGGCCGTGTGGGGCGGTTCCTCCGCGATGCCCCCGCCGAGCCCGCCTGCCTCCTCGCACGGCGCGATCGCGATCCTCGTAAACGCCCGCGTCGTGCCCAGCCGTGACACGCTCGTCACGCTCCGCAGCCTCGTCGAGGCCGGCCATCGCACCGTCGTGCATCACGGCGATGCGATCGCCGCAGCGATCGTGCATCTGGCGGCCGACGGCAGCGGCCCTGATCAGGCCGTCGTGGATACGGTGCTTGCCGATGCCGCCAGTGCGACGGATGTGATCGATTCGCTCGCGCTCCCAGAGGCCGATGCCGACATCGAGATGCTGTCGCTCCCTCACGAGATTCTCGGCGCCCACGAACGGACCATTGTCGGAGCACTCGCAGTGCAGATCGATTCAGGACGCTTCCGCGAGATGCGGCCCGGTCTGTTCGCGGCACCAGGCGCGGAGATCGCGGAACAGATCGTTGTGCGACAAGGGCCCGTCGTCGTCGATGCCGGCGCCGAGATCGGCCCCTTCGTCTGCCTCGACGGTCCAATCTGGATCGGCAGCCGGGCCCGCGTCAATCCACACGCATGGATTCGCACCGGCACGGCCATCGGCGCCGAATGCCGTGTGGGCGGCGAGGTCGAGGCGACCGTCATGGAGCCCTTCTCCAACAAACCGCACGACGGTTTCCTCGGCCACAGCCACATCGGCAGCTGGGTGAACCTGGCGGCCGGCACCATCACGAGCAACCTCAAGGCAACCTACGGCCCGATTCGCCTGCACACACCAGCCGCCGACGGGAGCCGCACGACAATCCACACCGGCCGGCAGTTTCTGGGTGCGCTCGTGGGCGATTTCGTGAAGACGTCGATCAACACGACGCTCCCCTGCGGCGCGAGGATCGGCATCGCGGCGACGGTCGGTGGCCTCGTGCCCGAGGAGGTGGCCGCCTTCACGAACATGGTCGTCCACGGCGGCGAACGCACGACTGCCGAGCAGGTGGCGATCGTTCTCGAGCGGATGATGGCCCGGCGGGGCCTGGAATTGCTGGAGGCCGACCGCGAACTCCTCCGCACGCTGGCAGTTTCGTCGACGGAACCGTGACCATTCGCATCACCGAACTACAATAACAAGCCACACGATCGAGCCGCTGTCCCCTTCCCCCTTTTTGAGGCCTTACCGTGTCGATCAAGGATGCCTACGAGAACGGCCGTTTCGGCCTCTCCTTCGAGCTGTTTCCGCCCAAGACTCCTGAGTCGGAGGCGATGATGTGGCGGACCGTCGACGACCTGATGGCCTTCGAGCCGGCGATGATCACCTGCACGTATGGCGCCGGCGGTTCGACCCGCGGCACCACGCTCGACGTGATCGAGGGCGTGCGGTCGCGGCACAGCCTGCCCGTCGCCAGCCACCTCACTTGCGTGGGCAGTTCCATCGACGAACTCCGCGACTACCTCCGCGAGGCCGGCGACCGTGGCGTGTCGGCGATCGTCGCCCTGCGGGGTGATCCTCCCAAGGGGGAAACGTCGTTCACTCCGGTGGCGGGTGGCCTGCGGTATGCGTCGGAACTCGTGGCCCTGATTCGGAGCGAGTTCCCGGAATTCGGCATTCTCGTGGCGGGCTATCCAGAGACGCACCAGGAGGCGGTGAGCGCCAAGGATGATCTCGACAACCTCAAGCGGAAGTGCGACGCCGGCGGCGACGTGGTCGTGACGCAGCTCTTCTACGACAACGCCGACTTCTTCCGCTTTCGTGACCGCTGCGCCGCCATCGGCATCACGCAGCCGATCGTGCCCGGCGTGATGCCCGTCACCAACTATGCGCAGGTGCGTCGGATCGCGAGCCTGTGCAAGGCGAGGCTCCCCGACGAGTTCACCCGGGCATTCGAGGCCGCCGGTGCCGACGAGGCGGCGCAGTTCGAAGCGGGCGTCGAGTTTGCATCACAGCAGGTGCAGGGGTTGCTCGACGGCGGCGTGCCCGGCATCCACTTCTACGTGCTCAACAAGTCGACCGCGACCTCCCGCGTGCTGCGGCAGGTGGCGGTGCGGTAACTGGCTGAGCCGATCCCGTCGCTAGCGCTCAGGGCTTGGATGCCCGCATACAAGCCCCCGGCGCGAGCCGGGGGATCACGTTGGACGTGATCCCGTCGCTGACGCTCAGGGCTTGTATGGGAGCGTCGCATGCAAGCCCCCAGCGTGAGCTGGGGGATAGCGTTGGACGTGATCTCGTCGCTGACGCTTAGGGCTTGTATGGGAGCGTCGCATACAAGCCCCCGGCGTGAGCCGGGGGATCGTGCAACGGCTCACTTCCCGTGGCCCGACTGCCGGGGCGGCAGCTCGTCGTCCATCGTGCTGATGTAGCTCCGCAGCCGCTCCAGTTCGTCGCTGACGTGCCGGAGCTTGAGCATGTTCTCCACACGCTTCACGAGTTCGACCTTGTTGACCGGCTTTGACAAGAAGTCGTCGGTGCCGGCCTCGACCGCCCGCTCGATGTCACCGAGCTCGCCGAGCGCCGTCACCATCAGGATCATGATCGGGCTGGTGGCCGGGTCCGACTTCAGCCGCTCGCAGACCTCGAAGCCCGACAGCTTCGGCATCATCACGTCGAGCAGGATCACGTGGGGCTGGAACGAGGCGACCTTGTCGAGCGTGTCGCGGCCATCCACAGCCGTGGCGATCTCGCAGTCGAGTTCGGCCAGGTAGACCTCCAGCAGTTCGCGGTTGGGCTCGTTGTCGTCGGCGATCAACACGCGGCTGCGGGGAGTCGGGGCGGGCGTCTTCGGGGAACCGGGTTTGGGCGTGGGCATCGTGCAGAGCTTGGGGGAGAGCGGTTGTGAAGAAACGGTACGACCTCAGGGCAGTTCGAAGAGCGACTGGCTCTTCACGATCGCGTGATCGTCCGGGAAGGTGTGAAATGCCTGCACGGAGAGCCCCTTGGCGCGGGTTTCGATGTTGATCCAGCTGAGGGCACCCGTCGCCAGTCGCCCCGACGAGCTGAAGTGGTGGAGCAGGCCATGCTTGCGGCCCTCGGCGGCGAGTTCTTCCTGGAACGCCCAGAACACCTCCGGCGCGACCCGCTCCAACTGGAAGCACATCTGATAGGAGGCACCGCCGCGGCACTCCATGCGGTCGCTGCGTTCGCCGCAGAGCCGGTGGGAGAGCAGCCGCCGTTTCTGGGGCAGGGGCTGGCCGCTGTCGGCCGCGACTTCGGTCAGCGTCAGGCCATCGTTGCGCCAGGTCACGAGGTGGCCGGCATTCGTGATCGCCACCACCGCCGTATACCCGCCGCGGTCGATCGTGCGGGAGCAATGGATCTCGAAGAGCTCGGGATGCAGCGTCCGCCCGTAGAGCTGGAAGACCAATTCAGCAACCTTGGGACGAGCCGAAAGCACGAGTTGCCACTCCACAGGAAGACACAAGACTGGAAGACACGAGACGCTCGACAGCAGTCAGCCGCACTCAGCCGGCTGCCACATTCCGATTTCCTACCACGCACCGATTATAGATCGTTGCCGCAGGCGGCACCAAGCCGGATGCAAAGTTCCTGAGTCGCCGCGGTGTCCCTGCGGAAACTACACCAGCCCGACCAGGAGGTCGTAGAAAAAATGAGTGCCGGCGGCGATGCCGAAGCCGCGGAGCAGGAACAGGAGCGCGAAAAACAGGCCCGCCACGGTGCGGAATGTGAAACTGTAGAGCGTGAACGAGTCGCCGAGCGGGCCGATGTAGTGAGCGCCGCTGAAGAGCAG
>CANHYS010000362.1 GCA_947464585.1 Planctomycetaceae bacterium
CGCAGCGATCGATGCTCCGGTCTCCGGTGGCGACGTGGGAGCCAGAAACGCCACGCTCGTGATCATGGCTGGCGGCGACACCGCGGCCTTCGCGCGGGCCCGGCCGGTACTCGATCGCCTGGGCAAGTCTGTCACGCTCCTGGGCCCGGCTGGTGCCGGGCAGCGGTGCAAACTTGCCAATCAGATCGCCGTCGCCGTCGGCATGGTGGCGTGGTGCGAGGCGCTGGCTCATGCGCGTGCCGGCGGACTCGACCCGGCCGCGGTGCAGATGGTGATCAGCGGCGGAGCCGCAGGCAGTTGGGCGCTCACGAATCTCGCCCCCCGCAGCCTCGCCGGCGACTTTGCTCCCGGGTTTCTTGTCAGGCATCTGGTGAAAGACATCCGCATTGCCCGGGCCTGCGCGGAGGAAAGCGGCCTCGAACTCCCCGGGCTGGTCACGGCGGAGCGGCTTTTCGACGAGGTCATGGCCCGCGGCTGGGGCGACGACGGCACGCAGGCGCTCTACCGCCTCTACACGCACCCCGACGGCTCTCAGTCGTAGGGAGTCCCGGCCGAGGGATGGAGTTCAAACGAAAATCTGTAGCATCGGCTGCCATCACTCCTCCCACATCCGATCGACCGAGTAGCGGGTCATTTCGAAGGTCGCAGAGTAGTACGAGAAAATGGCCGCCATTACCGTCACGTCGGGCGTGGCGGGGGTATGCAGCGTCACCTCGTACTCTCCAAAGTTTGGATCGAAGAATACGTACCGCGGCACGCCACCTTGCGGAAAGTAGAAGAGGAGGCCCATCGTGTGGCCGCTGCTCGTCTTGCCGCCGTGCGGAAAAACATAATTCCCCGACCAGTGCAGGGCATACGAGGCCCGAATCGTCTTCTGAGGCTCCGCGAGCACCGGCACAGGCAGGTCGGCGAGCGCCGGATCGGCGGCCCGTTCCGGGTGCTCGTGCCGAAGAGCCGCCAGCCGCGTGTTGATGGCCGCGACTTTTTCCCGCGTATACGTGCGACCGCAGCTTCCGAGATCGTCCCATGCCAGTCGCACGATGTCGCTGCACATGGCCGCGTAGTCGCTCGGCATCGCAAGCCACCGCTGCTCGGGCGGTCGAATATCGCGGAGGTGAACGCGTTTGATGGCGCCTACCTTCTCCATCAGCCGCGCGAGTTCGGCGGGAGCCCGGGGGCCCATGACAGACTTCTGCAGACTGGCTTTTTTGCCGATGACGATCCTGTCATCGGGGTCCAGAGGATTGGGTGCCGTGATTTTTTCGTGGTACTGCTGGTCGAGTTGCAGGATGGCGATCCGGTCCATCCGCTTCTTGACCCAGTCCTTGAAGTCGAACATCCGACGCATGTCCACCAGCGGATCGGAATCGGGATCGATCCCTTGTCCATAGCTCCCCTTCCCTGCCGGATTATGCTCCGTGAAGGAAAACTTCCCCGACTGGATGTACCGACGTCCCCATTCCATCGTGAATCCGAAGCACTTCCCCGGGTCATTGTCCTCGAGGTGGCTCCCCTGGTTGAAGGTCAGCAGCCGCGTGGTGTCGGGAGCGGCCCTCACCGCCGGGAAGACGATCGACCTGATGACCGGGCGAACGCAGTCGTCGAGAATCTTCGAGGCAAACAGCTTCGGAACCGGTGATTTGTCGTAGTCGATGGCGAGGACCGCAAAGCCCTGATACGCGTCTAGAAACTCACGGAGCGGCCGCTGTGCATCGGCGACATTGGTGGCGATGGCCAGCGCGTTGCTCCGAGGCACCCCCGGAGCCGCCTGCTCGAAGAGGTCATAGACGGCCTGAAGAACGAAGGTGTCACTCAGGCTCTGTTGTCGATCGCCGAATGTCCGTTTCCAGGCCGTTCGTAGGCCGCTCTCCATCCTCTCAAACGTGCCATCTGGATGCACGAAGAGCTTCGTGGCTCTCGCACCTCGTCCTTCGCCCAGACGGAACGTTCGAAGGACGGCGAGGTTTGCCTGGATCTTGTCGGCGTCGTACGTGAGGAGTTCGGTTGGCATGATGAGCCTCCGTTTCTGTCAGGCAAATTTCTCACCAACCCGGGCCGAGAAGAACGCCGGCGGGGTCGGCTGGATGCCGAGGGTGCCGGCGCTGACCGCTTCCATGAAGGCCTTGTGGCCGGCCAGTGCCGAATAGATCACCTTCACCAACGCCAGCACGGCGGCCCGCCGATCGCTGGTCGGCTTGGACGCCAGATGGTCGTAGCACTGGTGATGGATGAGCGTCAGATAGTTCATCCAGCCGGTGTCGGGCAGCGGCTGATCGAGCGTCGTCGCCCCCATGGCCCCTGCCTGCCGCTTGGCATCCTGCCGGGCCGCGTGATAGAGCGGCAGCAACCGGTCGATCTCGGCGACCTGCTCGTGGCGACGGGCCAGACCGGTCTTCAGGCTGGCCTGCACGGCGCTGCGGCGCTTCCACTCGTTGACGTCTGGGAGCTCGGAGTGGTAATTGAAATCGGCCTGAGGTTCTCCGAAGTTCCAGTGTGGGGCCTGGTCAAATTCCCGGCTACCGAGCAGCGCGACTCTCTGCTGGTTGAGTTCGTTGATGCGGGCCACGGCCTTGTCCACCCAGTGCATCAGCGTTGCCGTTCCCTGGTAGAAAAGGTTGGTTGGCGACGAGGCATAGACGTCGAGTCCGCCCATCTGGAGTGCCCGGCCGACCATCCCGCAGCAGTTGGTCGGGCCGGCGCGCATCGTCGCGCACTTTCGGTACATGCGGCGAGGATCCTCCGGGTCGAGGTTCAGGATTTCGAACCACCAGGTCCAGATCGCCTCGACATCGATTCCGAAGAGGTTGTCGGCGGCATCGAAGGCCACGCCGCCGGCCGCCTTCACCGGGATGTCGATCTGCTTGGAGATACCGTGCCGCCCTGCCCCAAAATCCTCCTGAGCGGTGAGAGCCGTAGCCTGATCCCATCCCATCGGGTTGATGCGCGTCGTGTTCGTCCGGCGGTTGATCAGTTCACTGAACCCCACCCGCATATGGGCCGGCATGCTCACGAACGGCGTCACCTTGTAGGCCGCCCGCTGGGAGGCATTCCAGTCGGCCCCGGCGGCCGTGCCGTCCCATGTGACATAGAAGGGCCGCATACCCCGGTCGCAGTGGAGGCCGGCATGCCCAAACCCCATCGCATTGATCATTTTTCCGCCGATGCCCGAGAACTGCTCGGTGCAGAATTTGACTTCACGTGCCATCAGACACCTCCAGTTCTCTCTCCGGGTGGGTTCGCCCTTCTCCGTCGGGCCGCACGAAGATTGTCGTGCGATTTCCCAAAATGTTGCGTGCTGACCCTTGCTTTCCCGACAGGCTCCGGCACATGCACAAGGCAGCATCGCGACCTGGCCGCCCCCAGGGCAAGCCTAGTCAATCGAGAAAAGTCAATCGAAAAACCCCATGTCGATTGCGGTCGCCTTCGCCTCGCGGACGGCGAGCACGATCTGCCCAAGGGCCAGCATGGCATTCAGCCGGTCGCCCTTCGGCTTGGCGGCGATGTAACTGCCGATCTGCTGGAAGATCAGCTTCATGTACTCGAGCCGATAGTCTGCGCCTCCCCCGTTCCAAGGAAGCTGCGCGTGATACTGGCCGAGGAGCCGGTCGATTTCGGCGTTCTGCTCCCGGCGACGCGACAGTGCTGCGAACGTCACGTTGGCATCGCTCATCCGCTTCCACTGGTCCGCGGTCGGGAGTTCCGTCGTGGCAGTCGGCGGATGCGTGTGCATCTCCCTGCGATTCCGCCCCGGCCACTCGAGCTTGGAGTTGAAGTAGCGGTCGTAATTAGCATAGGCCCGGATGATTTCCGTCTTGAGTGCGACCGCATAGTCGGCCACGTCCCGCGGACAAAAGGTGGCCCA
>CANHYS010000363.1 GCA_947464585.1 Planctomycetaceae bacterium
CTGCTCGTGACCAGCGCCAGGCTATCGCCCAGCGCCAGCAGGATTGACGTGCTCGTGCTGGGTGCCAGGCCGAGCACGCATGCCTCGCGGACGGGGCCGGTGGCCACCACGACCTTCGCCGCACGACCGAGCGTGCTGTCGGCCCTCCCGGTGAGGGCGATGATCGTCACTCCCGCAGCCGCAAGGTGCGGCAGGAGCCGTGTGATCTCCTCCGTCTCGCCCGACTGTGACAGGCCGAGCACGATGTCGTCGCGGCGCAACACGCCGAGGTCGCCGTGCATGGCCTCGGCCGGATGGAGAAAGTGGCTGGGTGTGCCGGTGGAGGCGAGCGTGGCCGAGATCTTCTGGGCGACGAGGCCCGCCTTTCCGATCCCCGTGACGACGACCTTGCCGCTACAGCATGCGATCATCCGCACGGCCCGACAGAACGAAGCGTCGAGCGCAGCGGCCATCCGCAGGACGGCGTCTCCCTCGGCGCGGAGAATCTCGCGGCCGTGGTCGAGCACGTCGGCGTCGGAGGGCTCCAACTGGGAGCTTCGTTCATCGATCGGAAGCGACGGGGGCGCAGTCATGGTGGAGTCCAGCCGAGGGCATGCGCGCGGAACCGTCGCGCGGGGGCGGGACTATAGGCCGACTGGGCAAACGCCGCAACGCGTGTTTTCCCGCTGTAGCAGGGCTCCGCCGGACGGATGGCCCGGACACGCTCCGCTCGCTTCGGCGGCTCCTCGGTGACCTCGCGGGACATGATTGCGTCGCGGGCTCGGAGGCGCCTGAGGCTCGCTTCGGTGCCCAGGCCACCCGCCCTCATCGATCACGATTCCGGCGAGGGGATGCCTATGCCCTGAGAGCCGGCGTTGCTGACCAGCGGAGGCAGGATGCCGGAGCGCAGTCAGCATCGAGTGAGCGAAGGGCAGGATGCCCGAAGCGAACGTCCGGCGACGGGGCGTAGGCATCCCCGAACCACTACGGCTGAGGAACGTGCCGTGAAGCCACCGTCACGCTTTCGCGTATCGCTTCGCCATCTCGTCGAGTGTGACCACCGGCACCTTGCGGGCGTTGCCGGCCTGGCCAAACTGCACCATCCGCTCCGCGCAGACCTTCTTCATCGCCTCGCGGGCCGGCTTGAGATAGTCGCGGGGATCGAACTTCTCCGGGCTCTCCCAGAGCACCTTGCGGACGGCACCGGTGATCGCCATGCGGCAGTCGGTGTCGACGTTGATCTTCCGCACGCCGTGCTTGATGCCTCGCTGGATCTCCTCGACGGGCACGCCCCACGTCTGCGGCATCTTGCCGCCAAACTTATTGATGATGTCCTGCAGTTCCTGCGGCACGCTCGACGAGCCGTGCATCACGAGGTGGCAGTTGGGAAGCCGGCGGTGGATCTCCTCGATTTGCTTCATCGCCAGCACCTCGCCGTCGGGCTTGCGAGTGAACTTGTAGGCGCCGTGGCTGGTGCCGATGGCGACGGCCAGCGCGTCGACGCCGGTGTCGGCCACGAACGAGGCGGCCTCGGCGGGATCGGTGAGCAGCTGATCGTGCGAGAGCTGCCCCTCGGCGCCGTGGCCGTCCTCCGCCTCACCGTGGCCGCTCTCCAGCGAACCGAGACAGCCAAGCTCGCCCTCCACCGACACGCCTCGCGCGTGTGCCATCTTCACGACGTCCTTCGTCACCTTGACGTTGTAGTCATAATCGGCCGGCGTCTTGCCGTCCTCCTTGAGCGAGCCGTCCATCATCACGCTGGTGAAACCGTTGTCGATCGCGCTCACGCACGTGGCGGTCGAGTTGCCATGGTCCTGATGCATCGCGATCGGGATCCACGGATAGAGCTCGGCGGCGGCGAGCATCAGGTGGCGCAGGTAGTTGTCCTGGCTGAAGCTGCGGGCACCGCGGGACGCCTGCACGATCACCGGCGACTCCGTCTCCTTGGCCGCCTCCATGATCGACTGGATCTGCTCCATGTTGTTCACGTTGAAGGCGGCGATGCCATACCCGTTCTCGGCGGCGTGATCGAGCAGGATGCGCATGGGAACGAGCGGCATGGGGGTGTCTCCGATGGTGGGCGGGAAGGTCTGGACTGCTGGGAGCCGCAGGTCGGCCCCAGATCGATCGGACGAGATCATACGGAAAAAACAGACGTGATAGAATCCCTTCAGCACGACCGCCCATACTGCCGGATGCAGCACGCATGGACCTCCGCCCCACCACCGATCCGATCCGGAGCTTTCTCTACGTCGCCGGGGGCTGGATCTGCGTGGGGCTGGCCGTGGTGGGGGCTCTGCTCCCCCTCGTTCCGACGACCCCCTTCCTGCTGCTGGCGAGCTGGTGCTTCTATCGCGGCTCGCCCCGTATTCATGCCTGGCTGCACCGCTCCAAGTGGTTTGGCCCCACGCTCGATGATTGGCAGCACTACCACGGCATCCGGCAGTCGATGAAGCGACGCGCGATTCTGATGGTGGCTGCCGTCGTCGGCTGCAGCCTGCTGCTCAACAGCCTGCCTTGGTGGCTGCGGTATATCGCGCTGGCCGCCGTGGCGATCGGGCTCTACGTGATCTGGACTGTGCCCACGCTTCCCGACGACGCCCCCCGCGCCCCGCGCACGATCGTGGAGTGATCCTGCAGCCGCGCACCGCGGTCCAGGTGTCGCACCGAGACAATGCGTCCATCGCGTGCCAGGTCAGGTTCTGTCAGGGCGGAGAAGCCATTGGCAGAATCTGCGGTCCGTCAGCGCCAGATCTCGTCGCGGGCGGGATCGCCCGGCACGTCGAGCACCTGCACCTTGTTGATGCTCACAAACCGGCCGTGGTCTGTGAACTGCCGCACAATCTGTTTGTTCACATCGAGTTCGAAGAACTGCGCGGTCGTGGCGAGGTAGCCATGGCCCAGCCAATTGACGACGACGGTATGGCCGTCCGGCAGCCGCTGGAACCCGCTCACGAGCCGCAGCGGATTGTCGGGCACGTCCTTCGTGCCCAGCTTCCACGCCACCGAGCCGTCGCGAGCCACCTCGAGCATGGCCTCCCCCTCGCCACAGGCGATGAGGATGTTGCCGCCGGGCAGTTCACGAACCTCGTGCGGATCGCCCGGCGTCGTAATCGTGCGCAGGAGCGAGCCATCCGTAGCGAGTTCGAGGACGGTGCGGTCGCCCTTGGCGCTGACGAGGTAACGACCGTCGACTGTGCGCCGGCAGCCGCGTAGCTGGTCGTGCGGCTTCGTCGTCTTCACCGGCACGGCGATCTCGCGAACGACTGCGCCGTTCCGATCCACTTCCACCAGCCGCCTCGTTCCGCACTCGACGACCATCACGCGTCCGTCGGGCAGAGGTTGGCAGCCGTGGACCTCAGCCTCCTGTGGGGCGCGGTAGCTCCAGACGCTATCGTGCCCGGGCGTAACCTCCCGGGCGCCGCGGAGGTGGCTAAAGAGGATGTTGCCATTTGCCAGCATCCAAACATCCTGCGGTTTCTCGGCGGGATGTTCCCACTCCACGCGGCCGTCCGCGGCGATGATGGCGATCACGTCGCTGCCGTAGTCGCTGACGAGCACGCGGCGACCGAAGGTTGGCACCCGAGCCGCGTCGGCCGGCCTGGGAGCGCTGAGCTGATTGCGGTTGTTGCGCTGCAGCGGCGGCTCGGGCTTCTCCCAGCCGGGCGGTGCGCTCACAACGACCACCGGTTTGCCGGTGTTGTCGTGAACCCGCAGGTTGTCCATGACGACGCCGTTGCGGGAGCATCTCCAGCAATGGATGGCTCCGTGTTCGCTGCCGCACTTGATGACGTTCCCGATGACCTCGTACCCGTCGAGGTTGAAGTTCGGCTCGATGGCGGTGACGCCGGTCTCCATGTAGTTGTCGTTGCATTTCAC
>CANHYS010000364.1 GCA_947464585.1 Planctomycetaceae bacterium
ATCCTGCTCCTCGATCTCGATGTAGGGGTAGGTGTCGCTGCTGCTTTTGTCGTCGAGGATGAGGGCATCGCAGACCACGCTCGACCGGTTCTTGCGGGCGACCGGCTCCACGCGAACGAGGCCGCGGTAGCTGGCCCGACCACCGTTCTTGGAGATGCTCTTGGAGACGATCCGGCCCGACGTGTTGGGGGCGGCGTGCACGAGTTTTGCACCGGCATCTTGATGCTGGCCCGCCGAGGCGAACGCGATCGAGAGGATCTCGCCGCGGGCCCCGGGCTCCATCATGTAGACGGCTGGGTATTTCATCGTCAGATGGCTGCCGAGATTGCCGTCGATCCACTCCATCATCGCCCCCTCGTAGGCCATGGCCCGCTTGGTGACGAGGTTGTAGATGTTGTTGGCCCAGTTCTGGATCGTGGTGTAGCGGCAGCGGCCATGCTTCTTGACGACGATCTCGACCACCGCCGAGTGGAGGCTCTCGGTGGAATACATCGGCGCGGTGCAGCCCTCGACGTAGTGCACCTGGGCGCCCTCGTCGACGATGATCAGCGTCCGCTCGAATTGGCCCATGCTCTCGGCGTTGATCCGGAAGTAGGCCTGCAGCGGGAACTCGATCTTCACGCCCTTCGGCACGTAGATGAACGAGCCACCCGACCAGACGGCCGAATTGAGGGCCGCGAACTTGTTGTCGGTGGGCGGGATGATCCGGCCGAAGTATTCGCGGAGCAGGTCGGGGTGCTCGCGGACGGCGGTGTCGGTGTCGGTGAAGATCACGCCCTGCTTCGAGAGATCTTCCTGGAGCGACCCGTAGACCACCTCGCTCTCGAACTGCGCCTTCACGCCGGAGAGGAACTTCCGTTCGGCCTCGGGGATGCCGAGCCGATCGAACGTCTTCTTGATGGCATCAGGCACCTCCTCCCAGGTCTTGCCCTGCTGCTCGGCGGGTTTCAGGTAGTAGAAGATGTCCTGGAAGTCGACGGCGATGTCGCCGCCCCAGTGGGGCATCGGCTTGGAATTGAAGATCTCGAGCGACTTGAGCCGGAAGTCGCGCATCCAGGCCGGCTCACGCTTCATCTCCGAAATCTGCGAGACGATTTCCGCATCAATGCCGCGGCGTGCCTTGAAGACGGCCGGCGAGTCGGTGCGGAAGTCATACTTGTTGATTTCGCCGATGGCGTCGCCCGTGCTGATCGCGATCGTGCTGGAATCGATCGCTGATTGATTGAAACCGGTGGCCATGGGTTGGTTCCTCCAGGTGACGGAAAGCTGGTGTTAGGCGGTGACGGGATGGGAGGTTTCGCTGCCGAGGGCATCCTGCATCGACCGCTCCGCGGCCGCAGCGTCTGGATAGGCCGCACGGATTCGCTCGTAGCCCCTCTTGTGCAGTTCGGCGGCCAGTTCGGGGCCTCCCGATTCGACGATCCGGCCACCGAGCATCACGTGCGTGCGGAGCGGAATGTTGTGCTCGAGCAGCTGTTCGTGGTGCGTGATGATGAGGATGCCCATCTCAGCGCCACCGATGCGGGCAATGCTCTGGCTGGCGAGCCGGACGGCGTCGGCGTCGAGGCCGCTGTCAGTCTCGTCGAGGATCGCAAACTTGGGGCGGAGCATGGCGAGCTGGAGGATTTCGGCCCGCTTCATCTCGCCGCCGGAGAAGCCGTCGTTGACATACCGCCGGGCGAATTCCGTGTCGATCGAAAGATCGGCCATCTTCGCCTTGAGTTCGTTGCGGAAGTCCCGCATCGGCATCAGTTCCTGGCCTTCCTTGCGATCGGGATTGCGGACGTTGGTCACCGCATGCCGCAGGAAGTCGGCCAGTCGCACGCCGGGGATCGACATCGGCCGCTGAAAGGCGAGGAAGACACCGGCGCGGGCCCGTTGGTCGGGCTCCATCGCGAGCAGATCGTGACGGGTGCCATCGGCCTCCACCAGTTCGATCGAACCGGCCGTGACCTCATAGGACGGATGGCCCATGATGCAGTAGCCCAGCGTGCTCTTGCCAGAGCCGTTGGGACCCATCAACGCGTGGATTTCCCCGCGGCCGATCTCCAGATCGACACCCTTGAGAATCTCCTGGCCGTCCACAGCGGCATGCAGTCCGGAGATGACGAGTTTTTCCTGCGTGTGGGCGGTCATCAGTTTTCCTTTTCCGTTGGCTTCTGGAGGGCTGCCGCTCAGGACTGCACCTTTTGGTGGTCGAACACGAGGCTGCCGTCGGCAACCGGCGACACGACATAGCCGGAGTGGTGCGGCACCGGGAGTTCGTCATCGACCTTGCCCGCGCTCCCGACCCGTTTGGCGATCCGCTGACCCTGGATCTTGTCCTGAATCCGCATCAGCCCCTCCAGCAGGCTTTCCGGACGCGGCGGGCAGCCGGGCACGTACACATCCACCGGCACGACCAGGTCGACGCCCTTCACCACGTGGTAGCCCCATTTGAAGTAGGGGCCGCCGCCGGTGGTGCAGGCGCCCATGGCGATCACGTATTTGGGATCGGGCATGAGGTTATAGAGGCGGCGAACGCGGCTGGCCATTTTGTAGGTGACGGTGCCGGCCACGATCATGAGGTCTGCCTGGCGGGGCGTGGCCCGGAAGGCTCCGGCACCAAAGCGGTCGAGGTCGTAGCGACTGGCGCCGGCCGCCATCATTTCGATCGCACAACAGGCGAGGCCGAAGGTCATCGGCCAGATGCTCGACTGCCGGGCCCAGTTGATGGCCTGCTCGACCGTCGTGAGGACCATATTTTCCTCGAAACGCCCCTCGATCCAGGGTGTCGGGTTGACCAGTGGCTGTGTCATGAGGGCTCCGCGTGTCAGGTGTGCGCGTGATGGTGTGGGTGGTGAGAAACCTTCGGCATTCGATGCTTCAGTCGGGTTTGATGCAAGTGGCACCACTCGCCGACAGGGCGCTTGCATGCACGGGCGGCGTCTGGTCGGTGGAGTCCACGGTAAATCGGCAGCACGGGGCACCGTCGAGCCGGCACTCCGACAGTCGCACTGCCGAGCCGACAAGATCCTGGAGCATCAACCGTTCGGCGGCACAGATGCCGCGGTCCTGTTCGGCCAGTTCGGGGTAGGGGCAGGCGTAGCTGGTGAGCACCGGGAGGCCACCGTTCGAGGGGTCGGAGGATGGCTCAACGCCACAGGAAATGCGGCGTTCCTGAAGGATTTTGGCCGTGCTTTCCAGTCGCTGCCGCGGTGTGCCGCCGGACACCTCGTCGCGATACATCCCAGCCATCGCGGCGCCGATCCGCGAGATCAGGCCCTGGCGAACGGCCGGTTCGCGGACACTGCGGATTTCCCGCCAGAGCACCAGCGCCAGATCGCGGAAATTGTCACCGCCGGTCCGCCGGCCTTTTTCGGTCAGGCTGTAGACATGTGATGGCCGACCCCGCATGCGGTTGACGCCAGGTTCCCCAGCGGCGGAAAGCCCCGCGGAAACGGTGGTGCGGCCGACCAGACCGGCCCGCATCAACCGGTCGAGCCGCTGTCGGACCGCAGTCGCCGTCACGCCCAGCCGCTTGGCGAGATCGCCGATGCCGAGCCTGTCATCCACCCGGAGCAGTTCAATGACGGCTGCGTCGGAGGCGCGGTGCTCGGCGGGGGCGGGATGACAGTTCATACCCGCATTCTATGGGCCTGCTGATTTTTGACAAGTTGTCTTGCGAATAATCGCTCGCGCTCCGGGCTTGTATGAACGTTCCCTAAATGCCCCCGGCGTGAACCGTTCGCGGGAAGCTCGTCGCCATGGCGTCGAGGAACTCCTCGCGGGTGGTCACCCGCGACACCTTCCCGCGGAAGTCGCGGGCGCCCGGCAGGCCCTGCGCGTAGGCACAGGCGAATTTTCGCATCA
>CANHYS010000365.1 GCA_947464585.1 Planctomycetaceae bacterium
GGCCAGGGCTCGCGAGTGCTCGTGCGACAGTAAGCACTCGAGCGGGCATCCTCGACACCGTTGGGGACTGCCCATGCTCGTCGCGAGCTACCCGTTGCCCGGCTGCGTGCGCTGAGGCGTGTCGGCCGATTCTGCGGTAAGAAATGGCAGCAGGCGCTGCGGGTCCGGTGACTCTTGCGTGCGGCTCGCTCTCTTGACCTCGCCATCGCGGGCGAGCGACCGCCGCACCGGATCCTGCTGCATCGCGCCACGACGATCGCGGCGGCTGCCGTGGCGATGGGCGACGTCGCGGGCCTCGGCCCGGGCATCGGAATCACTCCGCACGGCGGCGAGCCGCCGCTTCGCCTCGCGCACGGCGGCGGCGTGATCGACCAGCGGCGCCGGGTAGTCGCGGCCGATCACGCAGCCGGCAGCCTGCTGCACGGCGTCAGGCATCGTCCACGGCATGTGGACGTAGGCCGGCGGCACGCCGACGAGTTCCGGCAGCCAGCGGCGGATGAAGACACCGCGAGGATCCTGCTCGACCGCCTGCTTCGTCGGGTTGTAAATCCGCAGCGTGTTGATACCGGTCGTGCCGCTTTGCATCTGCAACTGTGACCAATGGATCCCGGGCTCGAAGTCGAGGAAGTGGCGGGCCAGGTGCAGCCCCGTCGGCCGCCAGTGCAACCACAGCGAATAGCTCGCGAACGACACGACCAGCGCCCGCATCCGAAACGTGAGCCAGCCGGTGGCGACGAGGCTGCGCATGCAGGCATCGACGAGCGGATAGCCCGTCCGTCCCGCCTGCCACGCGGCAAGCCGTTCGGGCGAGACCTCCGCTTCGCGCAAGCCGTCGGCAGCCCGCAGCATGTTTTGAAACTCGATCGCCGGCTCGTCCTCGAGCTTCTGCATGAAGTGGCAGTGCCAGTGCAGCCGCGACTGCACCGCCTTGAGGCTCCGCTGCCAGGCCTTCAGTTCCGCCCGGTCGCGCGGGCTCGTCGCCGTGGCGAGCGCGGCGCCGACGTCGCTGCGACGGGCCTCGCTCGCCTGCCAGACCCGTCGCATCGAGATCGCGCCGAAGGCGAGGAAGGGGCTCAGCCGTGAGCAGCTCGTCGGCGCCGAGAGCGGGCTCGAGATGCCGCCGGAATAGTGCCGGCCGCGACGGGTGAGAAAGTCATCGAGCACCGCGCCGGCCGACCGCTCGCCGCCCCGCTGCCTGTCGGTCGTGTCGGGAGGCTGGCTGAGGTCGCGGCAGCCGAGGATGCCGGCGGTCTCGAGCCGCGTGACGGCCGCGAGTCCGCCGCGGCCGGTGCTCCGCGGCACTGGAGCACACGCCGCCTCCATTCGTGTCTCCCAGAGCCGATTCCAGCCGTTCCGCGACGCGAGCCGGCGCACGACACCCGTCTGCGGCAGCTCGACAAACTCGATGCCCGCCTCGCGTGCCCATCGTCTCACCCGCCTGTCGCGGGCATAGGTCACACCGGTGCCGGTCTCCTCGTGGGCCAAGAGGAGCCTGAAGCCGGTCTCGTGACGGAGTTGCTCGAGCATCGCCACCGCCTCTCCGCGGCGGGTGACGAGCCGCATCCCGAGCCGACCGAGTTGGGCCTCCATCTCGACGAGGCATTCCCGCTGGAACTCGGTATGGCTTGAATGCCACTCCGCCTGCGCGAGCACCTCGGGCTCGTAGAGAAACACCGCGAACACGGCCCCGCCGCGGGCGCGGGCCACGGCCGCCGCGAGCGCAGGGTGATCGTCCACGCGGAGATCCCGCTTGAGCCAGACGCAGACGGGAAGTGTAGGATCATCCACCGCGTCGTCTCCTTTAATACAGACCGTCTGCCGGCAGGTCAGTGTAGGCGCGCTGGCCGGAAGTCGGGAGCCGTGCCAGCAGCGTGGAGGCAGGACGATACTCGCGGCCATCTGCACGGTGACACGGCGCCCGGTGCAACACGAAAGTCGGCTGCGTTTCAGCCCGCGAGCAGCGCCGACGTCGCCCGCTGAATCGCCGCGTCCACCGCGGTGGCATCAGCCGCCTCGGCCACGATACGCACGATCGGCTCGGTGTTGCTCGACCGCACGAGCAGCCAACCGCCCTCCCAGTCGAGCCGCAGACCGTCGAGCCGGCTGGCCCGCGCTGTCGGAAACGCGCGTTCGATCCGGTCGAGCGCCGCGACAAGCGCGGGGCCGCGAGTCTCCGGCGAGAGATCGATCTTCGTCTTCTTCATGATCAGCTGCGGGAGTGCCCGGGCGAGGCTCTCGATGCTCGTGATGCCCCCGTCCCGATGACCGTCTCCGCCGGCGATGCACATCCGCTCGAGCACGAGGGCCATTGCCACGAAGCTGTCGCGGACGAGCACCACCCGCGGATCGATCACGCCGCCGTTTCCTTCGCCGCCGAGCATGGCGCCGCAGGCAAGCATCACATCGACCACGTTCGCCTCGCCCACCGCCGAGACATGACATGCCACGCCGTACCTCGCGGCGATCAGCGATGCCATCCCACTCGTCGAGCAGTTGACCACGATCGGCCCTGAGCCCCTCGCCCGTGAGGCCTTCGCAAGCACCGCCTCGACTGCCAGCGCGAGCGTCGCCTCCTCACCGATGTATCGCCCCTCGGCCGTGGCGATCGCCAGACGGTCGGCATCGGGATCCTGAAAGAAGCCGACGTGGGCACGGGCCGCGGCAATCCGCGGCAGCATGTCGGCAAGGTTGTCGGCCGTCGGCTCAGGGGTGTGCTCGAAGCGGCCGTCGGGCTCGCCACCCTCGATCACGACCTCGCAGCCGAGATGCTCCAGCAGCGGCCGGGCCACGCGGCTGCCGGCACCGTGGCCCGAGTCGAGCCAGACCCGTGGCCGGCAGCGGCGGATCGCCTCCACGTCGACCGTCTTCGCGACGAGCGCGATGTGGGCCGGACCACCGTCGACCTGGCGAACGCTGCCCGCCTGCGTGGAGGCCTGTCCGGCCGCGTCTGCCGGGGAGGACTGCTTCCGAAATCGCTCGAGCACCACGGCGCCGGCTGCAGCCGGGAGCACGCGACCTTCCGAAGAAAAGAGTTTGAGTCCGTTGTAGGGAGCCGGGTTGTGGCTGGCGGAGATTTGGATGCCGCCGGCGGCCTGCTCCTGTCGCACGACGATCCCGACGGTGGGCGTGGCTGCGATCCCGCAGTCGATCACGTCGCGGCCTGCTCGCGTGAGATGTTCCGTGATGGCCGCCGCCAAGAGGGGCCCGGAGGTGCGGCCATCGCGACCGATCACGATCGCCCCGGGGGGCAGCGTCGCGGCGAAGGCGGCGACATACCGCACGGCCACCTCGGGCGTGAGGCTGCCGCCGACGATGCCGCGGAGCCCCGAGACGCTGACGATCAGGATGTCGCGAGTCGGTTCACTGCTGGATTCGCCCATGGGTTCTGCCTGTGATGGTGGCTTGGTGGTGATGTTGCGGTGGTGATCCTGGCGGGCCTGGGAGTATAAAACCGCCGACTGAATTCAGCACGCACGTTGTCACCTCGAACTTTCCGAACCGCCGGCCGGAGTCTTCCTACCATGACCACTGCCCCAGACACCTCGCTTGCCGCCCGCCTCGCCGCTATCGATACCGCCCACGCCGCGGGCACAATCACCAAACACTCCGCCCAGACGATGCGAGAGTGGCTGACACAACCGCGCTATGCGGAGTTTGCTGGTGAACTCGCGACGCGGATCGACCGGGCTGCGGGGGAGCCCGCCGTCTGGAAGGAACTCGACGACGTCTACTGGACGGTGATCCCCTTCGGCACCGGCGGCCGCCGCGGCCGGATGTATCCGGTCGGCTCCAACGCCATCAACGACCGCACGATCGGTGAGAGCGCGCAGGGCCTCGCCGACTAC
>CANHYS010000366.1 GCA_947464585.1 Planctomycetaceae bacterium
AACCGCCCCTTCGACCGCTGGACGCAGAACGACTGTTACAACTTCGCCGCCTTCTTCGCTCGCGTGAACCAGAAGAAGATGGAAGATCCGATGGATATGTTCATCTACGAGTCGGCGACCGGAGAAATGCTTCACCCGGTGAGCAAGAAGCCGATGCCGCCGAAATTTCTCGGTGGCGAGGCTCCTCCGACCGGCGACCGCGACCGCCGGACCGTGCTCGCCGACTGGCTGACGTCGGCCGACAACGTGCTCGTGGCTCGCAACATCGCCAACATCTACTGGCACCACTTTTTCGGCGTCGGCATCATCGACCCGGTCGATGATGCCCGCATCTCAAACCCACCGTCGAATCCCGCGCTGCTCGACGCACTCGCGGGCCGCCTCCGGGAGAGCGGCTTCGACCAGCGGGCCCTGATCCGCGACATTCTGAATTCCCGCACCTACCAGCTCTCTGCGGTGCCGAACGAGACGAATGCCGGCGACCGTCGCAACTACGGCCGGTGTCTGCCGCGTCGGCCCGGTGCAGAAGTGGTCTGGGACACGATCACGCAGGTCACCGGTAATCGTCCTGCCTTTCATTTGGAGCGGCCTGAGACTCGGGCCGTGCAGATTGCCGACGGCAACGTGTCGAACACCTTCCTCACCACCTTCGGCCGATCGTCCCGCAACACGCCCTGCACCTGCGAGGTGAAGACGCAGCCGACGCTCGCGCAGGCACTCGAACTGGTCAACGGCGACACGGTCTCCCTGGCCATCGAGCGGGGGGGACGGATGCGCAACTGGCTCACCAGCGAGGGATCGCCGCAGGCGGCGGCACGCAGGGTCTACCAGACCGCCCTCAGCCGCGATCCGAGCGACACCGAGATGAAAGCGTTCGAGGAGCGGCTTTCCGCCGCGGCTGACAAGCCGGTCGAGGCCCTGGAAGACCTTTGCTGGGCTGTGCTCAACAGCTCCGAATTCCTGTTCAACCACTGAAGTACACCATGCGTATCACACGGATCTTCATCGCAGCCGCCATCGCCCTTGCCCGCGGAGCACTGGCGGCGGAAGCCCCCAACTACGAAGAGCACATCCTCCCAATCCTGCGGGAGAGCTGCGGCCAGTGCCACCGCGCCGACAAGACGAGCGCCGGCCTGGATGTGACAAGCCTCTCAGCTTTGGAGAAGGGGGGAGATTCCGGACCGGCGGTCGTGGCCGGCGTGCCTGAGAACAGCCCGCTCTACCGGGCCATGGCCCACATCGGCAGCGAGTCGCCGATGCCGCCGGATTCTCCCAAGATCGCCACGGGCAAGATCGAGCTTGTCGCCGCCTGGATCACGGGGGGGCTCAAGCTCACCGGTGCCGATTCGGGCAGAGCGCGCAAGCCCCTTGTCGATATCGCGGTCGATGTCGCAGCCCTCGGCCGGGGGCCCGAGAAGCCAATCACCGTCGCGACAGGCCTGCCCGCGCCCAAGCCGCCGAAGTCGGGCCGCCTGCTGCCAGTCATGGCTCTGGCGGCAAACCCTTGGGCGCCGATCGTGGCCGTAGGCGGCGTCGCCGAGGCTGTGCTCTACGACGCGGCCACGGGCAGTCGGATCGGCGCGGTCGCCTTTCCCGATGGCGACCTTCGCGCGCTGCGATTTTCGAGAAGCGGTGAGGTGTTGCTGATGGCCGGTGGCAAGCCGACCGCATCGGGCAAGGCGATGCTCGTCGACGTGCGCACCGGCAAGACGATCGCCAGCGTCGGCGACGATTTCGACGTCGTGCTGGCGGCCGATATCAGCCCCGATCAATCGCTCGTGGCCCTCGGCGGGCCGGAGAAGCTCGTGCGGGTCTACAAGGTGGCCGACGGATCGCTCGCCTTCACGATCAAGAAACACACCGACTTCGTGACCGCCGTGCAGTTCTCGCCGGATGGCGCCACGATCGCCAGCGGCGACCGCGCCGGCGGGCTTTTTCTCTCGGCCGCTGCCGACGGGGCGAATTCGCGGCTGCTCGACGGCGTTGTCGGGGGCGTGGCCGACCTCGACTGGCGCCGCGACGGCAAGGCTCTGGCCGTGGCGACGGGGGACGGAAGCGTGCTCGTCTACGAGCCGACGAAAGCGATCATCGCCTCGAAGTGGAAGGCCCATGAAAATGGTGCGACCGCAGTCGCTTATGCCGCCGATGGCCGACTGGTATCGGGCGGCCACGACGCATCCTTCCGTGTCTGGTCGGCGGATGGCACGAAGATCTGCGAGTCGAGCGGGCTCACGGGCTCGGCGTTTCGTGTTGCGTTCTCCCACGATGGAAAACAGGCACTCGCAGGCGACTGGTCCGGGGTCGTACGCGAGTGCGCGGCCGACACGGGCGCCGCCGCAGTGGAACTCACGCCGGTTGCCCGATGACCAAGTCCCGCTCCGCCTCCACGGGGAAGACACGCAGCATGAATCGCACCTCGAATGCAGTTCCCGCCGTGTCGCGCCGGTCGTTCACCGCCGCGACGGCAGCCACACTCTCGGCGACGATGGTCCATTCGTCGATCGCCGCAAACGAAGAGACCCAGGAGCTGAGGCTTGGGATCATCGGGTGCGGTGGTCGCGGCACGGGTGCGATGGACAATTCGCTCTCGATCAACTCGGGCGTGCGGCTTGTCGCTGCAGCCGACCTGTATGGCAGGAACTGTGCGTCACTCTGGACGAAGATGCGGGCAGTCCATCCCGACAAGGTGGCCGCAACCGACACCAGTCACGAGGGGCTCGAGGGCTACAAGAGGGTCCTCGACTCTCCCGACGTGGATGTCGTGCTCGTCACGTCGACGCCGGGCTTCCATCCCGTCCATGCGCGGGCCGCCGTCGCGGCGGGGAAGCACGTGTTCGTCGAGAAACCCGCCTGCGTCGATCCCGCCGGCTACCGGCTCTGTTGTGCCGCCCACGATGAGGCCGTGGCGAAGGGGCTCGCCATCGTATGCGGCACGCAATACCGTCGGCAGACAAACTACATCGGCGCAGTCGAGCAGATCCGCCAAGGCGTGATCGGCGACGTGATCGCCGCAACGACACGCTACTGCTCGACCGGAATCTGGTATCGCCCGCGTACCGAGGGCATGAGCGATGCGGAATACCAATTGAACAACTGGTATCACTTCGTCTGGCTCTCGGGCGACCAACTCGTCGAGCAGGGTGTGCACAATCTCGACGTCATCAACTGGGTCATGGGCGAAAACCCCGTCTCGGCCTACGGATCGGGCGGGCGGTTCACCCGGCCCGAGGATAGCGAACTCTGGGACAGCTTCAGCATCGACTACGAATATCCGGGCGGCCGATTCGTGTCGTTCCAGTCGCGGCACCTGCCGGGCACGGCGTCCGACGTGGGCAGCGTGATCTACGGCTCGAAGGGGACATGCCACATCGGAGCCGCGAACGCCGGCTCTCGCATCGTGGATCGCTCCGGAAACGCCGTCTGGGAGATGAAGGGCAGCATTGCCGATGCCTACAAGCAGGAGCACAAAGACCTGATCGACTCGATCCGGGCGAATAAGCCGATCGTCGAACTGCGACAGATGGCCGACAGCTCGCTTGTCGGCGTGATGGGGCGAATGGCAGCGTACACGGGCCAGAAAGTCACCCTGAATTTTGTTGCCGAGGAGTCGCAACTCGACCTCTTCCCAAAGGATCTCACCTGGCAGTCGTCCCTGCCGACCGTCGGCTTCGCCTTACCCGGCAAGACGAAGCTCATCTGAGGGAAAATGGCAACAGTGACCAGGCCTGGAGAGGGCGGGTTGGCGAAATGCCTTGCGCCAAGTTTAACGCCAAAGGCCAGTCCGTAGGCGTAGTTGCCAGACTGCGAAGAACCAAGACCACCTCGAGTGCGCCTTCGCATT
>CANHYS010000367.1 GCA_947464585.1 Planctomycetaceae bacterium
ATCGTCGGCTTGCCGGCGACCGGCCGGCCATAGTCGCTCTCGACGAGATAGAGCGTGTTGGCGACCAGCCCCTTCTCATTGATGCCGTCGACGGTGGCCACCTTATAGAAGGAGCAGATCAGCGAGCCGTATTTGCTCGTCCAGTTGAGCGTGTTCGGCCCTGTGGCCCCGTTGCGGCTCATGCCGCGGGGAAAGCAGTAGATCTCGGTGCTCGGGTCTTCGACCCAGTCCATCGAGCGGGCGACGACCACCGTGTCGCTCGGGCCGAGGTAGGCGCACCGCGTGCAGCTCCTGCCGGTCTGCGGCTGCATGGCCAGGAAGGAGGCGATCATCGCCACGGTCATGATGCTGCGCAGATGCATGAGAAACCTCGTGAGGGGGAATGGTTGAAATGGCACCACATCGTCACCCGCGGAACTCGAATTTGTACCGCCCCGGCATCGGCACGGGATAGAGGCCGTCGGAAGTGCGCTGCAGCGGCGCCGGGGAGTCGTCGGTCAGTTCGGCGACGCCCGCGGTGAGGTCGTCGGGGCTGTTCAACATGTCGTCGAACGTGACCGTCCGGCCGGTATGCGCCGCGACGCGGCCCATGGCCGTGACGAGGCTTGCTTCGGCGCCCCGGACCGCCTCGTTGTAGCTCGCGCCGGAGTGGATCGCCGCCACGAGGTGTTCCCATTCCAGGCGGTAGGGGTTTTTCTCCGGCTGCGATGCTGTCCAGAGGATGTTGTCCTTCGACATCTGCTGGCCTTTGTAGATCGTCGACTTGGCGGGCGCGTGGCCGCTGGCGGAGATCGCGAACGCACCCTTCGACCCCTGGCCAAAAACGCCGAACTTCTGCTCGCAGTCTTTCATCGTACGGCCCGAATAGAAGAACTTCGTGCCGTCGGCGAAGGTCCATTCGACGCCGTAGCTGTCGAAGTTTTGATCGTCGAGCTTGCCGCGGAAATGCCGGCCGCCGGTCGCCTCGACCTTCACCGGCCAGGCGTTCTTCATCCAGCAGACCTCGTCCACGTGGTGCACGTAGAAGTCGCTGAACACGCCGCCGCTGGCCCAGAGGAAGCTGTGGAACCGCTTGGCCTGCCAGAAGAGTTCGCTCATGCCCTCGGGCGGGCCGGGATAGAGGTCCATCGGCTGCACCGGCCCATGCTCACGGTAGCCGTGGAAGGCGATCAGTTCGCCCGCCTCGCCGTTGTGCAGCCGGTCGAAGAGCTCGCGGCGGGCCTCGCTGTGGCGGCACATCAGCCCCACGCCGACCTTGAGGTTCTTGGCGTCGGCCTTGGCAGCCAGTTCGATGATCCGCTTCGTGCTCGGCCCGTCGATCGAAATCGGCTTTTCCAGAAATGCGTGAACGCCCTTCTCGATGGCGTAGGCGAAGTGTGCTGCACGGAAGCCGACCGGTGTCGCGCAGATCGCGATGTCGCCGGGCCTGAGGCAGTCGATGGCGGCCTTGTAGGCGTTGATGCCGACGAAGCACCGCTCCTCGGGCACGTCGACGTGCTCCTTGAACTGCTCTCCGAGGCCCCGGCGGCGGGAGTCGATCGAGTCGAGAAAGAGGTCGGCCATCGCCACGAGCTTGAGGTTCGCACCCGGCACGGAGAGTGCGTCGGCGGCCGCACCGCCCCCCCGCCCTCCGCAGCCGATCAAGGCGACACGGATCTCGTCGCTTCCGGCCGCATGGGCGGCCGGAAACGTGCCGGCGAAGGCGGCGAGCGACGTTGCCGCAGCGACCCGACTGGTGGTGCCGAGGAATCCGCGGCGGGTCGTGCCGCTGCCGACGGAAAGTGGAGCGTGTGGGCGTGAGGGCATCGGTTTGTCTCCAGAGGAATGCCCCACCAGTATAGCTGGGGCGGGAGTGACTGGTCAGAAACTGACAAGCGTTCTCACACCGGCGATCAGCGCCGGTTCCGCCGACCGGAGCGCTGGCACGACGTACTGCAGGTCTGGAGTGATGCGGACGGCACGAGTGAGCTCGTAGTTGTAGAAGCACTCGATGCCCTGGCCATTGCCGATCGGGCCAAACTGCGACGTGATCAGGGTGCCGATCTGGGGGCTGGTGGAGGCGTAGTACCAGCCAATGCCAAACGTATCGTCTCGCCGGGTTCGGCCAAGCACGTTGCCCCCCACGCCGAAGCTCAGGAACGCGTCGATCGGGCTCGTGTTTGGATCCGCGATGCCCGCGCGGCCGAATGGGCCCCAGCCCCGCGTTTCGTCAGCCGGATCGACGAACAGATACTGATCGAAGTTCCAATACAGGCACCACGAGCCCTGGATCGTCGGCGTCGCCACGTTGGGGTAGGGAATGTAGGCCTCGGAAATCGACGTGTAGGTGCGGCTGTTCCAGGTGCCGCCCAGAAGTTGGTGCCCCGGGCGGCCGAACCAGTTCGTGGGCACCCGCACGGCCGCCGACAGGAGCATTCCGTCGTTGAAGAGTGTGTCGAAGCCGCTGGTGGCCGTCGTGTCGGTCGAGTTGAGCACGGTCACCATGAGCATCGGCCCGTCGTCGGGATGAAGCACGAATCCGGCCCCCAGCGTCGAGTAGGGCACCGTCGCGCCCACGATCGGGTTGAAGATGAACCCCATGTTTGAGAACTGCGTCTTGCCCCGTCCATGGGCAAAGGCGTTCATGTCGCCATCGAGCGTGTCCATCTTGCCGGCAAACACGGAGAATGCGTCGGTCACCTCCTGCGTGAGCAGCACGTTGGTCAGATACACCTGCTCGCTGTTGTAGACCGGCAGGTCGGCGATCAGCGTCGGCGAGATGAAACAGCCCACGTTCCCGACGATCGTTTCACCGTAGCGATGCTCGGCGCGGAGTTTGAGATACAGGCCCTCCTGCACGCCGAGCTTTCCGCCGTCGGCGATCGCGCAATAGTCGCCGTGCCCAGCGTAATCGAAGGCTTGGTCAAAGCCGCCGTTGGTGTTTCCGATAAAGAAACCCGTGTTGTCGGCGAGGATGGTCACTCCGGCTTCCGCCAGCCGCTCGCGAAAGCCGTCCGGAGCGCCGAGCAGATGCGGAGCCATTTTGTACGTAGGCTCTTCCACATAAGGCTGCGGCGGCTCGTCTGCCACAGCCAGGCTCACCAGACACCACCACATGGCGGTGGCCAGGCGAGTCATCGGCCTGCCAGCTGCAAACCGCCGCCGGTGCACGTCCCGAGCCCCACAGTTCGGTCGCATAGAAGCTGCTGCGGAGAGGGCTTGTGCCTGACGGGGGGCGACTTCGACAAACGCCGTCGGGCGCCCTGCCATCGGTATCATCGGTGCAGTCGTGCGGGCGGATTTGGGCAATTTCCCGCCAACGCTTACCCCCCCGCGAGAGTGGGTAGTCCAGGCAAGCCCTGCGGCCTGCCCGCGACCGGAGGCCGTATTCCCATCCGGCTATGTGAACACAGAGACAAAGACGCGGATCATCGAAAACCGTTCTTCCAATGGTTTGCCCAACTGTCCCTCGGGCCGCCGTTCTATTCCCGCCCGACAAACCGGCCAACTGTCTCGCCCGGCACTGCCACCGCGTTGCCCGCAGGCATACGAATACGTGTTACGTGCGGCGCCTTCGCGGTGTGCCCGTCCACGTCAGACCACAGGCATCACCGCAATACTCTGCTGTGCCGCTGCCGTACAGTGTGGCGCGCCGTGATTCCAAAGCACCTCATCACCGGAATAGGGCACGACCAACAGCGTGTCCATATCTCGCAGTCCCTGATCGATTCCGCAGCAGCGGATGCCGTGAGTGTCTGCCAGCGGCTGGCGACCCGTCCCGAGGGACTCACCGATGAGGAAGCCGCAAAGCGACTCAGTGAGCACGGGCCGAACGTGCTCGCCAAGGACACGCGGGCG
>CANHYS010000368.1 GCA_947464585.1 Planctomycetaceae bacterium
ACATTCCCGTAGGTATCTTGCAGGACGCATGGCAGCGGTCGCTGGGCAGGAAGCACCTGCCCGTCCGCGGAAGCCAATCGCCGGCAGGAGATTATGGGTGAATCTCCTACCGGCGAAAAGTGCTGTCGCTTTTCCGGGTGCCTCGGCGACCGGAGATCAGAGCGTGACCGGCTCCGGAGCACCGATCACGTCCTGCAGGCCGACCGGGGTTTCGACCGGTTCCTGCAGCGCCGCGAGCACCTCACGATACCGCTCGAGGTGCTCCTTCATCTCCGAGACGAGCACCGGATCGGACCGCATTTCGGGAGACGCATCGCAGACCGCCCGCCAGGCCTGGAAGCCCTCTTCGTAGGCATCCTTCGCCATGCTGAACTGGGCAAGCATCACATCGTAATCGGCCCGCCAGATCGCGGCATGAGCCTGCAGCCCCGTCGGGCTCGCTCCGACGGCACACGCCGCCTTCCAGTGGTCGTAGCCCACGATATCGCGGTACTTCCCGATGAGTGCCGCCTCTTTGCGGGCTTCCTCTCGGAGCATGCAGAGATTGAATGCCTGTTCCCGCATGTCGGCAGGAGCCTCATCTACCACGGCGAACCAGGTGACTGCGGGAAGCGATTCATCGAGGGAGGGATCGGCGGCCACCGCAGCACGACGCTGCTCCTCGAGAGCGGCAAACCTGCCGGGCAGCAATTCCTCCAGGAACCCCTCGATGGCGACGACCCGCTCCTCCTCGCCTTCACGCATCCAGAGCCGGATGACGCGGCCATCGCTCGTCGCGATCGGGAGCAGTGAGAGCTTCCGGATCTCGTCGCCCGCAGCCTGCCATGCGGCCCGAGTCAAATCGTTGAACGCACCACGGGCCTCGCGTTTCTGGGCGTTGTGGATGGCACGCATCATCGGCTGGCTCGCGGTGATCAACGGGATTCCCTCGTTGGCCTTGGGCCGGGGCGAGAGCGAAGCCTTCAGCTTGTGCACCGTTGCCGTGGCGGCGGGCGGCATGATCGGCTTCGGTAGCCACGCGAACAGATAGAGACATCCTGCGGCGACGACCGCCATCGCGAGGATCGATTCTTCGGCCAACAGGATCCGGCTGGGATGATGCCAGGAGCGATCAGTCTGGGATGTGACACGCGACATGGGAGAATCCTTTCATGTCAGGCCAAGAGAGATGAGGCCAGGAGGGATGAGGCCAGGAAGGGAAATTCAAGGGGCACATCGGGACAGGAACGAGAACATCAACCGGCGCGTAATGTGAGCGCAAGGGTAGGGGGGAGGGAGTGACGCCCGTGCATCCCGAGGGACCGCGGACGGCCGCTTCATGACGAATGTGGCGGGCGGGCAGCAAGCCCCGAGAAAGTGCTGCCTGAGCTCGTCGACGGAAAGGATACGTTGTCCACTGCTGTTTGGTTCGCGCCGGTTTTCAGCCCCGACATCGCAAGTCAAACAAAGCAAAAAAGCAACTTGATATCCGCACGAAAAATTGAATCCACCGCGAATGGAGATCGCGTGCGGGCGTCGGGCCGGAACTGGACAGTTGGTTTGGCAGTGCGAAGAGGCTGCTGCCAGCGGCTACTCGCCGATCAGCTTGACGAGCACGCGCTTCGGCCGGCGGCCGTCGAACTCGCCGTAGAAGATCTGTTCCCACGGGCCGAAATCGAGATGGCCATTCGTGATCGCCACCACGACCTCGCGGCCCATGACCTGCCGCTTCATGTGGGCGTCGGCGTTATCCTCGCCGGTCTTGTTGTGGTGGTAGACCTTGGGGTCGGCATTGAAAGGGGCGAGTTTCTCGAGCCAGGCCGTATAGTCTTTGTGGAGACCACCCTCATCATCGTTGATGAACACGCTCGCCGTGATGTGCATCGCATTGACGAGGCAGAGGCCCTCCTTGATTCCGGACCTCGCGACAAGTTCCTCCACCGTCGGCGTGATATTGAGAAACCCCATCCGCGCAGGAATGGTGAACGTCAGGTGCTCGGTGAGGGATTTCATGGTGCCTCGAGGGTCGGGGGCTGTCAGGATAGCCTAGGACACCGGCCTGTTTCTGTGAGAGAATGCAGGCTGAAGTGCCAGGGCAGTCGCCCCGTCCTGGTGGCCTCATCCTCTGGTCTTTGTGGCGGCCTCGCCGTGGTTTCCTGCCATGAAACACCAGTCGAGAGCCGAAACGGACATCCTCGACGCCGTCATCGTGGGAGGTGGGCTGGGGGGTGTCGTCATGCTCGCCGAAGCCGTCCAGCAGCGATACACGAGGATTCTGCTGCTCGAACGTGCCAAGTCGCTCGGAGGACTGTGGGCACGTGTCCCATCATGGCAGACCATCCAGAACCATCCGCTCGATTTCTGCCTTCAGGGATTCACCACACGCAAGAGCGTGTGGCACGCACGTGACGTTCTCCACTTCATCGAGGAGTATGCGCGTGTGCAGAACCTCCAGCCATTCATTCGATGCTCCCACGACGTGGTTGGTGGTTCATGGTCGGATGCAGAGGGATGCTGGGTGCTCGATGTCCTGGTCGGTGACGGCAATCAAGAGGTCATGCGCTGCCGCAAGCTTGTGCTCTGCACGGGAAGGCACGCCACGCCCATCGTGCCCCCGATCGACACTGACGGCAGCGTGCCCATGGTCCATTCGAGCCAGTGCCACCGATGGGAGGAGACGAGGGGGAAAAGAGTCGTCGTGGTTGGTGGCGGAGCGTCGGCTCTCGATCTCTGCGTGAACGTCCTTCACGCACAGGAGAACGACGACCCTCGCGGGCAACTGCACTGGGTGGTTCGGTCACCCCGATTCTTCTCCGGATCCGAGTTTTTTCGCGTGTGGCCGATGACGATTCTTCAGTTGCTTTTTGGCATGATGGTGAGCACGTTTATCCTCAATGCCGCCATCAACGCTCACGCCATGGTCGCGTTTGGGCGGCGGGGGCTCCGTTCCTGGCTGCCGCCACGGCCATTCGACCTCCGCGACGACCAGTATGTTCCTGGCCGCAGTTCTCTGCTGACAAACGCGCGGCGAATTCGCCGGCACGCGGGAGTCGGGATCGACACCGTGCGGGGACGGTCCGTGACACTGACGGACGGCACCATCATCGATGACATCGACCTCGTGCTGCTGGGAACCGGCTACGCCCGTCCCACGCATCCGGCCGGCGTTGGCGCTCTCGCCGGCCTCTCTCTGAAGAGCTGCGCTGCCGACGAACGTCAGGGGCGTCTCTTCCTCGTGGGGGAGGAGTTGCTCGACACGACAGGGGCGGCACCCGCTCTCTATCACGTCTTCAGCCGGGTGTTTTGGACGCTCGTGCGCGATGAGCAGTGTCTTCAGCAGTTACCTCTCCTCGATGCGGCGCCGAGTCGTCCGCCCGAGAATCTGAACAACATGGATGTCGTCAATCACATCGTCTCTCTGGCGAGCGGCAACCCTGTGCTGCGGCCTGCCATCCGGGGCATCTTCCCGTTTTTTACGTGGAGACTGAGGATGTGTTGCGTCTTCATCTATTACTCGTGGCGGTATCGCACCACGGCGTTTTTTTCCGATCGTGTGCTGGGCCACATGATGAGCCTCGACGATGCCTCGGAACGTACGCCCCACCAAACATGAGCGGGACAGCGGTCGCGAGGCTAGGCGGCCATGGAGAGGCCGCCCAAAAGTGCCCCTGAGTTGTCTGGGTTGGCGGACTCGCGGGGGTCAACGCGAAACGAACGCTTCGGCCGGCTGTTGGTGCATGGAGCAGGCAGGTATCATGCTCGCGTCGGCCGCTGGATGATGCCGGAGGCATTCGCCGGCGTCGCGCTTTCACGAGAGGACAACCCATGCCGGTGCCGCACTCTTCGCGACGCGA
>CANHYS010000369.1 GCA_947464585.1 Planctomycetaceae bacterium
CCCGCTCGAGACGGTAGGCCTTGGCGAGGTCGATGATGCCATTGTCGCCACGGTTCCAGTTCTCCAGGCACTTCCGCACGTCTTCCTTCGTGGTGCCCGGCTCGCGGCCCATGAACGTGTAGGGAAAGTGGTTGTCGCAGTTGTTGTATTGCGGCGGGAAGTAGTAGCTCTCCGGTTTGCCTTCCTGGCCGACGAGCTTGGCATCCTCGAACGACTGGTGCATGTGATGGGGGATCGGCCCCATGTTGTCGAAGAACTTCGAATAGACCGGCCACTTCTTGTAGCGGTCCCAGATCGCCTTGCCGACGAGCTTTGCGCCACCCTCGCTGACAGCGTCGCGCAGGAGGAACCGCTCGCCGTTGAACACGCACCACGACAGGCCCTCGTCGGGCACGCGGCCCTCGTTGGCAGCCTCGGTCGTGCTGGCGAACCAGCGCTCGTCGATGCCGCCACGGTCGAGGCCGTAGGAGTAGTAGTCGTCGGGGTGGAGGCGGACCCGCTTGCCGGGATGCAGGAAGCTCCGCGGCACCCAGGTGGGCGACAGCCGGAGGATGCCCTTGCCTGCGGTGAGTGCCAGGTCGAGCGCGGAGCCGACGTTCTTCGACTCGGGAAGCTTGGCGGAAGTGCGGGACGCGGTGGCCATGGAAAACCCCTGTCGTGGACGCGTGGAAGTGAGACAGGAAGTTGTACGAATCCCGGGAAAGGCCCGCAAGCAGCGGCGGCGGTCCATGGCGGCGGGAATCGGCTACGCGTACGACCGATTTCGGTCAGCCAGCAGGTGATGCGTCGCTCGATGTCGGTGCGGAACGCCGTGGCATACCCTATTCGAGGAGTCCAGGCAGCCTGCCGGTGCTGTCGCCGAGTTGCTCGACCGACACGTCCATGCGGTCGAGCAGCGACAGCCAGAGGTTGCTCAGCGGCGTCTCCTTCGGGAACGCGAGGTGGCGGCCGGTCGTGATCGTGCCGCAGCCGCCGCCTGCGAGCAGGATCGGCAGATCCTCGTGGTTGTGCTTGTTGCCGTCGTGGATGCCGCTGCCGTAGACGATCATCGCGTGGTCGAGCAGCGTGCCATCCTCCTCCGGCACGGCGTCGAGCCGCTGGAGCAGGTGGGCAACGTGGCCGGCGTGGAACAGGTTGATGCTTCGGATCTTCGCCTGCTTCTCCGGGTTGCCACCATGGTGCGAGAGGTCATGATGCCCCTCGGGCACCCCGATGAAGGGATACGGTTTGTTGCTCCCTTCGTTGGCCAGCACGAACGTCGCGACGCGGGTCACGTCGGCCTGGAAGGCCAGCACCAGAAGATCACACATCAAGCGGATGTGTTCGCCGTAATCTCCCGGAATGCCCGCGGGCGGTGCCATCGCGGGCGGCTCCACCGGGGGCAGCGTGGCGGCTCGTTCGATCCGCTGTTCGATGTCACGGACCGACGTGAAATACTCGTCGAGCTTCCGGCGGTCTCCCGCCGCCAGCCGTCGCTCCAGGCCACCCGAGTCTTCCCGCACGAAATCGAGGATGCTGGTGCGGCGGGCAGCGCGGGCCGCGGCGGCCGGGTCGCCGTCGCCGAACAGCCGGTCGAAGACCACCTTCGGGTTGACCTCCTTGGGTAATGGCTGCGTGGGCGACCGCCACGACATCGTCGAGGAGTAGACGCAGCTGTAGCCGGAGTCACAGTTGCCGGCCATCGCCCCCTTGTCGGCCCCGATCTCCAGAGACGGGAGCCGTGTCTCGCTGCCAGCCATCGCGGCCGCGATCTGGTCGACGGAAGTGCCGCTGCGGATGCTCGTGCCGTCGGTCTTCCTGGGCTGCACGCCGGTGAGAAACGCCGACATCGCGCGGGCATGGTCGCCGCCGCCATCGCCATTGGCGCGGGCCTTGTCGGCCGCCAGCCCCGAGAGCACCGTCAGCTTTTGTTTCACGCTCGCAAACGGCTCCATGATCGACGCCAGTTCGAAGTCGCGGCCCTCCCCCTTCGGCGTCCAGTCGGCCATGTGTTGCCCATTGGGCGCGTAGAGAAACGCGACCCGATTGGGGGGCGTGGACTGGGAGTCGGGCGCGGACCGGGAGTCGGCGGCCGCGGCCCGTGTGGTGAGCCTTCCCATCGCCTCCAGCCAGGGAAGCGGTAGCGCGACGCCGAGGCCCCGGAGCAGGGTGCGGCGCGAGAGCTGCCTGACAGTGACGTTCATCATGAGAGACCTCGTTCGAGGGTGTGAGTCATTCCACGGTGCCGCCACCGCGACGCTGACGGAAGGCGTCGCTGGTGACGATCCCGGCCACGAGGGCCGATACCTTGTAATCCTGTGATTCGAGGCGGTCGACGATCCGCTCGATCGTCGACCGGTCGGCCGGCTCGAGGCCCCGGCCGAGCGCGAAGATCATCATCTTTTCGGTCAGGCACCGGCAGAACTCCCGTTTCTTCGCCAGCAGCACGTCCTTCAACCCAGCGGGGCCGGAGAAGGATGTGCCATTGGGGAACGTCCCTTCGGCGTCGATATCGAAAGTGCCATCCTTGGTGCGGAAGGCCCCCACGGCATCGTAGTTTTCCAGGGCGAATCCGATTGCATCCATCCGGGCATGGCAGCCGGCGCAGGCGGCGTTCCTGCGATGCACTTCCATCCGCTCCCGGAGCGAAGCGGTCGTCGACACCCCTTCGTTCTCCTCCAGTTCGGGAACGTTGGGCGGTGGTGGCGGTGGCGGCTCGCCGAGCAGTTGCTCCAGCACCCAGCGGCCACGCTTGACGGGCGACGTGCGTGTGGGATTCGAGGTGGCGGTGAGGATGCCTGCCTGCGAGAGCAGGCCGCCACGCGTGCGGTCGGCGGTCGTCACGCGGCGGAAGTCCTTCCCCTTTCCCCCGGCCTTGCGGTAGGCGTCCTCCAGGCCGTAGTGCTTTGCCAGCGGTGCGTTGACGAACGTGGAGTCCGCATCGAGCAGTTCCAGCACGCTGCGATCCTCGTGAAACACACCTCCCACGAAGAGCTCGGTCTCCTGGAGCATGGCGGTTCGCAGGTCGTTGTTGAACGTGGGAAAGAGTTCACCGTCGGGCGAGATGAACTCGATTCGCTTGAGCTGAAGCCATTGCATGGCGAAGCTGGTCACGAGTGCGGCGGCACGTGGATCGGCCAGCATGCGCCGGACCTGGGCATCGAGGTTCTCGGACAACTGCCCGCGGTCTGCGAGCTCGAGCAGTTCATCGTCGGGCATCGTGCTCCAGAGAAAGAAAGAAAGCCGCGAGGCGAGCTGAAACTCGTCGAGTGATTGCACGTCCTCGGCATCCGGCCGGTCGTCGGATTCGACATGGAAGAGAAATTTCGGTGAGCAGAGGGCCGCCTGCATGGCGAACTGCACGGCTGCGTGCCAATCGCGGCCGGACTTCACGGCGTTGTCCACGAGCGCGACGTGACGGTCGAGTTCACCCGGCTCGAGACGGCGGCGAAACGCCCGCCTTAGGAACCGCCCGAGCACCTCCCGCGTCTGGTCTTCCTGGGACCCAGTGGCCGCGCATGCCAGCAGCCGCTTCTGGGTCGCTGGCCGCGAATCGAGTGGACCGGCGAGGTCGAGGCCCTCCACAAATACCGTCGTGGCAGGAACGCTCGTGGCGTCATTGCCGTTTTTTTTGTCCTCGCTGCCCTTGGTCTCCTCGCCGTCCTTGGCGTCTGCGTTTCCATTGGCTTCTGCGGCCTCTATCGTCTCCGCGGCAGGCTTCTCGATGGCGATCAGCACTCTGTCGCGTCCCGGCAGCGGCGGCACGCGAACCGTGAACTCGTTCGCCGTCTGCTTCGAGGTGCCGGTGACGACGAACGACCCGAGGATCCGCGCCGTGCGGGGCACGGCGCCAG
>CANHYS010000370.1 GCA_947464585.1 Planctomycetaceae bacterium
GGAGCGATCTCCTGTCGATGGGCATCCGCGGCGCAGCGCAGCCCGTGCCTCACGGACGTCGCTTCGGCTCTTGGTGGGCAGCTCTCCGCGAATCTCGGCACCGCGACAGCGACCCGCCGGGGATGAACGTCGGGCAGACGCTGATCTGCACCTCGCTCCCGCTAAACTCGCCGGAAATCCGCCGGGAAAGCAGGTCGACCGCCATCCTGCCGATCCGCTGCGGATGCACGTCGATCGTGGCCAGGCTCGGCCAGAGCCCGGCGATGAGACTCCGCTCATTCTGGCACGACACGACCGACATGTCGCGACCGGCGACGAGGCCGCGGGTGGCCAGGGCCCGGAAGACGAGTGCCGCGATGTTGTCGGCCGGGCAGAAGATCGCTGTCGGCGATTCCGTCGATCCGCGGGATTGGCGCCGGCGCAGGTTTTCCGTCGCCTCGTCGACGAGTGGCAGGACCTGCGCCACGTCCATCACCGGCTGAAGTGGAAACGACACGCTGCGGGAACCCCGCGGATGAAATTCGGCGACGGTTCCTCCGGCCTGCTCGATCGCCCGGCGAACAGCCTGGCAACGGATCGCGAACAGCGTATGGTCGGGCTTCGGATTGACGATCGCGACCCGCCGATGGCCCTGGGCGAGGATCGCCTCGGCCGCCAGTGCGCCGACGCGACGATCATCCGGATCGACCGTGTCGCCTGGAGCACCATCCGGCCGGCCGAGCAGCCAGACAAGCGGCGTCTCGCGGAGCGTGCCCACGATCCTGGGCAACACGGCGCGGACGAGATCCCCTTGAAGCGCCGCCTTGGCGAGAATGCCGTCGAATTTCACGCGGCGCAGCGACGCGGGCGGCTCGGCCGGGTGCGGCACATTGATGAGAATCGGATGGGCCCCCGCCTCGGCGAGCGCCTCTTCGGCACCATGAATCGCCTCCGCGACGACGGGCAGGCTGGCAAGCGTGCGATCAATGCCGAACATGGCGATGGCGATCCGCTTGCCGACGAGCGGCTCAGGCCGCCCTCGTCCGGAATGGCTCCGCAGCGGCCGATAGCCGAGTCGCTGCGCCGCGGCCCGCACCCGTTCCACGCACTCAGGGCTCACTTGGGGATGGCCGCGGAGCGCGCGGCTCGCCGTTCCGGCCGAGACTCCAGCCTGTTCGGCGACCATGCGGATCGTGACAACCATGTCTCGACTTTAGTAGCCGGATGACGGAGCCGCAAGAATGCGCCAACCGACGCGCGGCGTCCATGCGAATCGATGTTGACGACATCGTGCTGCATCGGCGTTGCATGCTGAGTGGTATTCACACCCGGAGTCCCTGGACTGCCGCTGGGCCGAGAGTCCGCCCCGGCGGGGCGTGCAAGTCGACGCCCCTATCCATGCCGGTCCTCCCGACTAAACTCTGGGACACATCCGCACCGAGGGAGGTTATCCGTGCCGCTGCAACTCGCGTTCAGTTCCAATGCCTATCTCGACGTGCCCGTCGAGCAGGCGATCGAGCGGATAGCCGGATTTGGCTACCGGGGCATCGAGCTCTTGGCCGACGTGCCGCATGCCTGGCCGGCCGGCCTCTTGCCGGTGCAGAAGGAGGCGATCCGCACGGCGCTCGAGAAGAACAACCTCACGATCTCGAACATCAACGCCTTCATGATGAACGCGATCGCCGATCCCCGTCAGCCCTACTGGCATCCCGGCTGGACCGATCCCGACCGGCACTACCGGGCCATCCGTCGCGAACACACGAAGCGGGCGTTGCGGCTCGCCGCCGAACTCGGCGCGCCGGCGATCTCCACCGAACCGGGCGGCGAACTGGCGGAGGGTCAGAGCCGCGCCGCCGCCACCGATATTTTCTACGATGAAATCATGCCCTGCCTCGACGTGGCCGCCGAGTGCGGCGTGACGCTGCTGATCGAGCCGGAGCCGGGCCTGCTGATCGAGAAGTTCGATCAGTATCTGGAGTTTGCCGAGCGGGTCGATCATCCGTCGCTGGGCCTTAATTTCGACATCGGCCATGCGTATTGTGTGAGTGAGGATCCGGCCGAGTGGGTGCCCCGCATGAAGGAGCACACGCGGCACTACCACTTCGAGGACATCGCGGCGACCCGCGTGCACCATCACCTCGTGCCCGGAGAAGGGGCGATCGATTTCGCCGGTGTGTTCAAGGCGATCGCCACGCACACGCCCGACATCTGGATCACAGTCGAGCTCTACCCGTATCGCGCCCAGCCCGACGAGGCCGCCCGCGCCGCCCGCGCCTATCTGTTGGCACAGGCCGCCGCGGCCTCGGTAACCATTGCCTGACGCCACCCCAGCAAGACCGCACATGCTCGCATCTCTGTTCGCCTGGGTGAGGCTCCTGCGGCTGCCGAACCATGCCACGGCGGTGGCCGACGTGCTCGCCGGTTACGTGATCGTGTCGCAGGCCCGTGCGATCGACTGGCCGGCGCCAGCCCTCTGGTGGGCGATCCTCGCGTCGCTGGGATTCTATGCGGCCGGCATGGTGCTCAACGACGTCTTCGATCTGGCGATCGACCGCGAGGAGCGACCGGGGCGGCCGTTGCCGAGCGGCCAGATCGGTGTACGAACCGCGGTTGCCGCGGGCAATCTCCTGATGGCGGTCGGCAGCGCCGCCGCCTGCGCGACGGCGTTTGCGGCACAGAATCCCTGGCCGGCCCTCGTCGGCGCCCTGCTCACCGCCGCGGTCTGGACCTATAACCGCCACGCCAAGGGGACGAGCCTCGGTCCGGCCGTGATGGGCAGCTGCCGGTCCTTGAATTGGCTGCTCGGTATGACCGCGGCCGGCGGGCCGCACCTGCCACACCAGTGGCTGCTCCCGATCGGCATGGGTGTCTATGTGATGGGCATCACGGTCTATGCCCGCGACGAGGCGGAGGAGAGTCGGGGCGAGACGCTCGCAGCCGGCACGATCATCATGCTCGTCGGGCTTGCCACCGCCGGTCTCTCCCCCTGGCTGGCGGCCCGCGCCGGTGAGCCCGGAGTCTGGTTGACGGGTGCAAAGCTCTCGAACTGGCTTGTGCTCTGGGGCATGCTGACGGCGTCGGTGCTGCTGCGGGCCGTGCTCGGCATCTTCGACCCGACGAGCGGCCGCGTGCAGCAGGCGGTGGGCAATGCGATCATGGCGATCATCACACTCGACGCCATCCTGGTGCTGGCCACCTGCGGCGAGCCGTGGTCGATCGTCGTCCTCCTGTTGCTCGTTCCCTTTCTCGTGGGCCGCCGGTTCGTCAGCCCCACCTGAAGCCTGTTCCTCCTTCGACCTGCCCTCCGGCCCACCCACCATGCTGCTCGGCTCCAGCACCAACAGCATCGGCGACGTCGATCCGCTCGACGCGATCCCCTTGCTCCGCTCCATGGGCTATGGGTCGCTGGCGATCACGCTCGACCACAACACCCTCGATCCTTTCGCCGCCGACCTCCCCGCGAGGATTGCCCGCTGGCGCGATGCCCTCGCTGCCGCCGGCATGGCCTGCGTGGTCGAGACCGGCGCCCGTCATCTGCTCGACCCCGTGCAGAAACACGAGCCGACGCTCGTGACGGCCGACCGCGAAGCCCGACAACGGCGGACCGATTTTCTCTGTCGGGCCATCGACATCGCCGTCGAACTGAGGGCGGCGTGCGTCTCGCTCTGGTCGGGCGTGGTGCGTGATTCGGCCGACGAGGCATCGATCTGGAACCGGCTGAAGGGCAGCCTTGCTCCCGTGCTCGACCATGCCGCGGCCCGACGGATGCCGCTGGGATTCGAGCCCGAGCCGGGCATGGCGATCGACGCGCTCGCCCGCTACGGTCAACTACTTGAGCGGTTGGGCC
>CANHYS010000371.1 GCA_947464585.1 Planctomycetaceae bacterium
CACGCGAGGCGCTCGACACGGCGCTCGTCCGGCAGGCGATCGCCGCGGGTGCGGATTGGCTCCCCACCATGCTGGTCGAGGCGATTCACGAGCCGCCGTCTCGGGAGAAGCTCGATCTCGGGCAGCCAGGCGTGACGGTCGTGGCTCGAACAACGACCACGGAGTCGCAGGTTCCCGTGCAACTGCATGGCCGGGTGGCTGTGATCGCCGCCGGGCTGGCTGACACGATCCGCATTCCGTCGCCCAACACCAGCACGTCGATCGAAGGCCGCCTCGCGCGGCATGCGGGCCATGATCGACGCGGCCGCCACGTAGCGCCGGGCAGCCGCATCGGCGTAGGCACGACGATCACCGCGGCGTCTCCAGGGCATCGCGCAGCGGCGCTCGAGCTGCCTCCCGGTGAACTCGTGATGGCAGTCGGCCGCCAGGGCTACTGCGGCCTCGTCCGGCTGGAAGACGACAGGCTCGATCTGGCCGCCGCTGTCGACCGGAAACTGATCGCGGATGAGGGTGGCCCCGCCGCAGGGATCGCCCACCTGCTCCACGAGGCCTGCGGCGACAGCCCCCTCGCCACGGCCATAGAGCGAACGATCCTGGCGGTGCCGGGGGCGACCTTCCGGGCCACGCCTCCGCTGACGCACCATTCGCCACGGATCGCCGGGGCCACTCAGCGAATCTTCCGCGTCGGGGATGCCGCGAGCTACGTGGAGCCGTTCACCGGCGAGGGCATCGGCTGGGCGTTGGCCGGCGGACGAATTCTGGCCGAATCGCTGCTCGACAACATCGCCACGGCAGCCGCCAGCTACCGACTGGCCCACAGACGCCTGTTCGCCGCCCATCACGCCCGCTGCCGGTGGGTCGCCCGCGGCGTCCGCCAGCCGGGTATCGTGTCGGGGGCCGTGGGGCTCGCGCAGTTCATGCCATGGGCTGCCAGACGGGCCGTGCCGCTGCTTGTGGGAGCATCGATTTCAGGTCGCAGCGGCCCACGCTAGCTGGCTTTTTCACGGTCAGCGAGCGGTCTTGCCCGTCCCCCGCCGGCCTGCTATTCCTCCCGGTAGACATCGCTGCCGGAGAGTGCATTTGGCCTCCACCCCTATCGTTTTCGAACCCCTGCTTCCACGGCCGAACGCCGCGGTCCGGCTCCACCGACTGGCGGCCCTGGCCGTCATGCTGCTGGCATGCATCGCTGCGCCAGCCATGGCCGACGAGCCAGCCGGCACCACGCCGCTGACACCGCTCGACACGTCGAGCCCCCGGGCCACGCTGCGGAGTTTCTGCGACACGATCGACCGCATCTTCGCCAACCTGATGTCGCAGGAGCGGACGCTCGCCCTGCGGGCCGAGAACAGGCACCTGATCCAGCAGGCGTTCACCTGCCTCGACATGTCGGCCATCGCCCCGACGCTCGTCGATTCGGAAGGCCGTCAGGCGCTGGTCTGCCTGAAGGAGGTGCTCGACCGCATCGAGCTGCCACGCGCCGCGGACATTCCGGACGCCGCAGCCGCCAAGGCCGACGGCCTCAAACGCTGGCGGCTGCCCGGCACGGAAATCATGCTCACGCGGATCAGCGATGGCCCCCGAGAGGGCGACTTCGTTTTCAGTGCCGAGACGGTCACCAATGCCGAGCGGTTCTACGACCTCGTCCACCTGCTGCCCTACCGATCGGATGCCGGCAGCCCAGGCTTGCATGACGCGTATGTCACGCTCGGCGGCTGGATGATCCCGGAGTCGTTCATCCGTGCATTGCCTGCGTGGGCCCACACGAGAATCCTGGGCGAGACGCTCTGGCAGTGGACGGCGGCGATTCTGCTGCTTGTCGCTTCGTCTGCCGCCGTATGGCACGCCTGGAAGCGGCCGCTGCGACACACCTGTTCAGCGAACCACGATATCGTCGGCAGGCTGCTGTTTCCGGCCGTCCTCATCGCCGTCAGCCTCATCTGTGACAACCTCTTCACGGTCCAGATTCGACTCACCGGCGACAACCTGCTCACCGCCAAAATCGCCCTGCGCATCGTGACGCTGGCCGGGGTGCTCGGCGGTGTGTTGCTGACGATGTCGTGGCTTTGCGACCTGCTCATCAACGCCCAGGGCATGCGGCCGGAGGCGATCGACAGCCAGCTCATCCGGCTGGGCGGCAAGGTGCTGACGTTCATCATCGTCTCATGGATTCTGCTCAACGCCGCCGACTCGATCGGCATTCCCGTCACGCCGCTGATGGCCGGACTGGGGGCCGGCGGCCTGGCGTTGGCGCTCGCCTCGCAATACACGCTCGAAAATCTCATCGCCGGTCTCGTGATCTTCGCCGACAAGCCGGTGCGGATCGGGGACGACTGCCAGTTTGGCGGAGTCCGCGGCCGCGTCGAGAGGATCGGCCTGCGGTCGACGCGGATCCGTGGCGCCGACCGCTCGGTGATCTCCGTGCCCAATGCTGAGTTCGCCAAAATGCAGCTCGTGAACTTCACCGCTCGCGACCACATCCCGCTCGCGATCACGCTCACACTGCAGCCAGACATCGCCCCACGTCCGTTGCGGAAGCTCCTCGATCGACTGCACCGCGTGCTCGTCGACCATCCGCGGCTGGCCAACGAGCCCGCCAGCGCCAGACTCTCGTCTGCCACGCCCAGCGCCATCACGGTTGAGGTGTCGGCGATCGCCCTCACCGGCGATGACGATGAGCATCTCGCCATCCGCGAGGAGGTGCTCCTCACGATGATGGAGGTGATTCGCGCCTGTGGCTGCGACAGCTCCGCCGAGCCGACCGCGTCGCCCGCCATCATGCGGGCCGCCGCCTGACGCCGGACCGAAAATGGGGACGGGAGAGAATTTCGCCTCCCGTGATTCTCGGGAAAGCGGATTCAATTCGCTCCCGTCCCGATTTTCCCTTTCCTTACCGTGGCAGGATGCCTTCCAGCAGATGCTGCTTGGCCTCTGGAGCGGCGGCGCGGATGGCGGCCACCTGCCCGGCGTCCAGCGTCTTGGCCCACGCGGCGATCAACTCCCGCTGGCGATCGGGCACGACGTTCCACGCCACCCGTCCACCGCTCGCCCCGCCGACGTAGCCGTGCTGGTCCCACCACTGCGCGACGGCGGCCAGGGCGTCCGTCATCCGCGCCGCCGCATCCGCTCCATCGGTGGGCGGCTGGCTCGTCGCCACGAGGATGCGTCGCTGGCTCTCGACCTGCGCGGCGAGGATGTCGAGGTAACGCTGCGGCCCACCGGGCAGGCTGGCAGCCAGCCGACTGGTGAGCTTCGCCCGGCGTAGCGAATCCGGCAGTTCGGCCGGCAGCCGATCGAGTGGCAGCGTCATGCACTGCCATGCCGGCACGAGCAGCTCCGCCGGCCCGCCGAGCGCCGCGGCCAGATCGCGAAGGATCTGCTCATCCGTGGCGGACCGGTAGGCCGGGTTCCGCGCGGCCTGCGCGAAGAACCAGATGTTGGGCAGCACCATCAGCGGCTGCTGGGCGTTGCCGAAGACGCCGCGGACCGTGCCGGCCAATCGGCCCTCTTCGGCGAGGTTGGCGCGGATCAGGTCGAACTGGAGCTTGGCCTGCGGGATCGACGGCTCGAACTCGATCGCCTCGTAGCAAAAAATGGTGGAGCGATCGAGAAGCCCGGCATCGGCGGTCGCCTGCACGGGGAGGCGGCCGTTGGCCCAGCCCTCGCGGTGCGATCGGCCCGGCAGCAGTTCCCAGTTGCCTGATAAGCCTTCCTTGATCGCGGCGAGTTCCGCGTCGAGGAACGGGCGGATCGGCTCCGCCCAGACGCCCTTCGTGCCCCAGCCGCACCACAGCCAGGGGATCACCTTCTGGCGGTCGGGGTGAG
>CANHYS010000372.1 GCA_947464585.1 Planctomycetaceae bacterium
CCATGGCCGATAGCCCACGTCATGGAGCGGCATGAGCCACCTCCCGCCCGAGGGCCCCACGGCTCGTCTCATCTGCGGCGTCGGCGTCGCGGAGTGTCTGGACGAAGACCTCCTCAAGCGGCCTGGCCGCCGGCTCGAGCGAGCGGATGACCACGCCTGCGTCACGGGCACTCGCCCAGACCAGACCGATCCGATCGGCCCCAGGCGGTTCGAGCAAAATCGCGCCGGTGGCCCCAGACTCATCACCGTCGACCATCCGGGCGGGGAGGCCGCGGACCGTGAGCAGTCGTGCGAGATCGGCGAGCGGGCCGTCGCCTTCCAGCCGGTGTGCGGGGGTCGCGGGCCGGGTGAGCTGTTCGATCGCACCGGTGAGTCGCACACGACCGCGGGCGAGCACGATCACGCGATCGCAGATCGACTGCACGTCGGGGAGCACGTGCGTGGACACGAGCACGGTCTTGCCGTGGTCACGGGCGAGCGTGACGAGCCGGCCGAGCATCGCCCGCCGTTCAAGCGGATCGAGGCCGTTGGTCGGCTCATCGAGGATCACCATCCGCGGATCGTGGACGATCGCCGCGGCGAAGGCCACCTTCTGCCGCGTGCCGACCGAGAGCGTCTCCACGGGCCGATAGCGTTCCTGTCCGGCGTCGCACCAATCGAGCACCTCGTGGGCCCTGCGCAGGCTCTCGGTGCCGGGCAGTCCACACAGCCGCGCCGCGTAGCGCACCATCTCGACGCCGGAGAGGCCCGGCACGGCGCATTCGTCCTCGGGCACGACGCCGAGCAGCGACCGCACCCGCCGCGGCTCGCTGGCGGGATCGAGACCGAACACGCGGACGCTTCCCGCGGCAAGCCGGACGAGTCCGAGGATCGCCCGCACGAGCGTGCTCTTGCCTGCGCCGTTGGGGCCCACGAGCCCGGTGACGCCCGGCGTGACCTCAAGCGACACGCCGTCGAGCACCGTGCGTCCGCCGTAGCGTTTCACGACGCCATCGAGCCGCACGGGGAGATCGTCCAGCACGAGGTCATCCCGAGGAGGGTCGCCCACTATGTCTGCATCCTGCCTGGGTTACTACATCCTGCCATGGCACGGAACCCGTCCGCCGCTCACTGCTCCATCACTTCCGCTTCCTTGGCCTTCGCAAGATCGCCGACCTTGGCCTCGTATTTCTTCGTCAGCTCCTGCACCTCCTCCTTGGTCGACTCGCAGTCGTCCTCGGTGAGGGTGCCGTCGCCCTTCTCGGTGTCGGCCGCCTTGTTGCCGTCGCGGCGGACGTTGCGGATCGCCACGCGGGCCTCTTCGCCCAGTTCCTTGATGCGGGCGGTCATCTTCCGTCGCACGTCGGTGGAGAGGGCCGGGATCGTGATGCGGATGACGCGGCCGTCGCTCTGCGGATTGAGACCGAGATCGCTGGCCTGGATCGCCTTCTCGATGTCCTTGATGGTGCCAGGGTCGAAGGGGCGGACGACGATCTGGTTGGGCTCGGGGGCGCCGACGCTGGCGAGTGCCTTGATCGGCGTGGGCGATCCGTACACCTCCACCCGGAGCGTGTCGACGAGACCGGGGTTGGCCCGACCCGTGCGGATGCCGGTGAGGGCATGGCGGAACACATCCACGGCCTTCTCCATCCGTTCCTCAGCGTCGAGCAGAATATCGTCGGCCGGCATGGGGGCTTTTCCTTCTCAAAGTGTCAGCGGGCTCGGCAGCGTCGCCGAGAAACCCAATTCTGGCAGGATGCGCCCCAGGGAAGCAAGCGTCGCCGCAGTGGCGGGAAGCGGATGGCATCGCAGGGCCGCTGGTCGTTTGGCGAACACCGTACCTGTCGGGCCCGTAGCAAGGGGATGGTGTGTTCAGCGTTTGCGGTCACCCTCCGCACGAACTAGCCTTCAGGATGTCCTGCTGTGTCCGGCAAGCGGCCTGCCTGCCGCCACTCGCGGCGTCCACACCACCAGCGATTGCCATGCCGCCACAAGCCAACGACAAACGCCGCGATAGGCGAAACAGCCGCCACAGGCTCGTGCAGGCTGAGCGGTTGGAACCACGGCTGGCTCTGGCCGCGGCCCCGGTGAACCCCAACACGGGCTCCATCGTCGCCAGCCAGTTCCAGCCCTACGGCTACTCGCTGCTCGGCACGCAGCTGCTGGATGTCACGGCGGGCGGGGGCCAGTCCATCCAACTGACGGCGCCGAACAACAGCGGCACGCCTCCTGCGCCTCCGACGAACTACGAATATCCCCAGTCGCCGGTGAACACGGGGCTGATCAGCGGGAGTCAGGTGAATGTCGGCGGTTTCACCACGGTGGGACTGCAACTGCAGAACGTGACCCTGCCCAACGGCGGCCTGCGGGTCGATGTTGTGGACGAGGGGATCGGGAAGCCATCTGCAGGGGGCACGCAGCCTGTGCCTTCGAGCGGCGCGAACCTGCTGCCTCAGCAGGTGCCGCCCGGCACACCAGGGGTCGCGACGAATACCGGCATCATCGCCTCCAGCCAGTTCAACGACGGCGGCTTCGGTCCGATCGGCATTCAGGCCAGCGGACTCTCTGTCGGCGGTGACCTGTCGATCATGTCGCGAACCACTCTTGGCTCACCGAGCGTGCCAGTCGCGCCCATCGCCGTGCCGTTCTCGCCGGCAGTGCAGTCCATGCCGGTCAACACCGGCACCATCCGTGACAGCCAATTCGCCGACGGCGGTTTTGGCGACATCGGCCTGCAGTTGCGGACCGTGAAGGTGGGTGGCTCGGTCGATGTCGGCGCGGAACGGCTCCTGATCCAACCGACGACGGGGCCCAAGTCTGTCGGGCCCCCGATCCTCGTCGGAAGGCTCACGGCCACGACGCGGCTGGTGACGTTCGCCAAGGGCCCCTCCGGCTCGGCTCCGCCCACCAGCATGCTCTACCCTGGCATGCTGGTCACCGGCAGGGGCATTCCGCCCAAGACCTTGATCCAATCGATCGGCGGTCCCTACCGGCTCATGCTCTCGAAGCGGCCGCAGGCGACAGGGGCCATCCGCCTGACCTTCTTCGCGCCTGTCACGGCCACGAACACCGGTGCCGTCGTCTCCAGTCAGCTGGCCGACGGCGGGTTTGGCGACATCGGCCTCCAGTGGTCCAACGTGACGGTCGGGGGACGGGTGGCCACGCAGCACAGCGGCCTGCAGATCCAGCCGGGACTCGACAATGTGAGCTCGATCACGACCGGCCAGAAGCAGTTCGGCCTGATGAGCACTCCTGGCTTCGCGTCGACGGCTCCGTCGACCGGGTCCGTTACCCCCGTCGCGCCGAGTGGTGCGGCCGGGACCGGGACCGTGACCGGCTCGAGCAACGACGCGACCAACAGCGGGCGGATCGTCGCCAGCCAGTTCGCGGACGGCGGCTTCGGCGACATCGGCCTGCAGTGGCAGAACGTGCAGGTGAGCGGCAATGTCGAAGCGACGCACAACTCGCTCTCCGTCCAGCCCGAGAACACCAATCAGGGGCTGATCACCGTTGCCAACGTCTCCTTCACCGCGTCGCCACCGGCATTCGCTCCTTCACAGGCCTCCGGTGGCGGCGTGCTGTCAGCAGATCCCGCCGTCGTGACACAGGGAACGGCCGTGTCGCCGAAGCTGCCCACGCCGACGAACCCGGGCATGTCGCGGTATCTTTCCAACTCGGCCACCAACAGCGGGCTGATCAAGCAGAGCCAGTTCGCCGATGGCGGCTTCGGCGACGTCGGCCTGCAGTGGTCCAACGTGAAAGTCAACGGCGACGTGCAGGTGGTCCACAACGCGTTGTCGATCCAGCCCGAAGGATCGACACTCGCGGGCGTCACGGTGCAGG
>CANHYS010000373.1 GCA_947464585.1 Planctomycetaceae bacterium
GACGTGCGGCAGGATGCCCGCGCCTACGGCGACATCATGGGGGACATTCTCGCCGCTGCCGGTCGCGTGGCTGATGCTTCCACCTATTCCGCACTCGACGAGCCAGCCCGGCGGGCCCTGCTCGTCAACTCGATGCCTGGCACGGGCGGGCAGCCGACCGGCAGTGTTGGCGGCGTCAACAACGACATCCCAACTGACGGCCTCGCCCCACTCGCCGTCGACACGCTCCGTCTCTTCGAGGTGCTCCACCGGGCGGTGGCACGGTTCGGCCCGGAATGCGTCGGGGCGGCGATCATCAGCCTTACCCGCAGCCCGACGGACGTGCTCACGGTGCTCTGGCTCTGGCGATGGGCCCGCGCGCGAGCGGCAGCCCGCGGCGAAGCGATCGCGGCCACCGACATCGACATCTCGCCCCTCTTCGAGAAGATCAACGACCTCACGCACGCCCACGACACCCTCTCCGCGATCCTCGACGAGCCCTCCTACCGCGAGCATGTGGCCGGCCGGGGCAACCGGCAGATCGTGATGGTCGGCTACTCCGACAGCACGAAAGACGGCGGCTATCTGGCGGCCTGCTGCGGCCTGCAGGCCGCGCAGGGCAATCTCCACGCCGCCGCCGCGGCCCGCGGCGTGAGCCTCACCTTCTTCCATGGCCGGGGCGGATCGCTCGGCCGCGGCGGCGGGCCGGCCGCGCGGGGCATCCTCTCGCTGCCCCCCGAGACGCTCGACGGCAGCCTCCGCCTTACCGAACAGGGCGAGGTGCTCGCCGAGCGGTACGACGACACCGAGGTCGCCTGCCGCCATCTGGAGCAGGTGTCTTGGGCCACGCTGGTGGCGTCGAGCGTCCGCCGCAGCGAGCCGCGCCGCGAGTGGACCGACGTCGCCGCCCGGATGGCCGAACGGTCGTGGGCCGTCTACCGCGAGCTCGTCGATCAGCCGGGATTCATCCGCTATTTCTCGGAAACGACCCCGATCGACGACATCGAAACCCTGCCGATCGCATCGCGGCCCTCTCGCCGCCGCGGCGAACGCACGCTTGACGACCTCCGCGCCATCCCCTGGGTGTTTGCCTGGACGCAGAGCCGCTGCATGATCCCGGCCTGGTATGGCCTTGGCACGGCGCTCGTGGAGGTGAAATACGACGACCGCCATTCCTGGCAGAACGTCTGCGACATGTATCGGCAGTGGCCGTTCTTCCAGGCCACGATCGACAACGCCACGCTGGCTCTCGCCAAGGCCGACATGTACATCGCGCAGCGGTATTCGGAGCTCGTCGACGATGCCGACATCCGCCGCCCGATCTGGCAGCGGATCGCCGCGGAGCGCGACCGCACGAGGCAGGCGATCCTCGACATCGTCGGCGGCGGCGAACTCCTCGCCACCACACCCTGGTTCCAACGGTCTATCGAAGCACGCAACCCATATATCGATCCGCTCAACCTCATCCAGATCGAGTTCATGCGCCGCCGCCGCCAGCGGCCCGACGACGAGTCGCTCCGCGACCTCCTCCGGCTCTGCGTGCAGGGCATCGCGGCCGGCATGCGCACGACTGGATAGCCGGGGATCGGCGGAAGCTCGAGGAGCATTGGGCGTATCCTCGCCCCCGCGACGAGACTTCTGCCGTCCCCGCGGTAAATCACCCACGACATTCGCTCCAATGACCTCCGGGACACACCAGTGACAACCGCCGCCGATCTCGTCGTGAAAACGCTTGGCCCCTGCCGGATCGACTCGCCGCTCAAGCCGATGCTGGAATCCCGCCGCACCACCGTGCACTACGTCGGCGAGGACGACCGCGTGCTCTTCCACGACACGGCCACCCTCGTGCGGGAGAGCGGCTGCGACCTCGATTCGCTCCCCGGATTCGAGCCGGCCGGCCCGCGGCGCAAGATCTTCTTCGACGCCTCCAAGATGCGGGTGGGCATCGTCACCTGCGGCGGGCTCTGCCCCGGAATCAACGACGTGATCCGCGGCATCGTCATGGAGCTCACATTTCACTACGGCGTGAAGAAGATCCACGGCTTCCGCAACGGCTACCAGGGCTTCGTGGCGAAGTACGCCCACGATGTGGTCGAACTCACGCCGAGCGTGGTCAGCAACATCGACGAGGACGGCGGCACGATCCTCGGCACGTCGCGGGGCGGGCAGGATCCGGAGGAGATCGTCGACTGCCTCGAGCGGATGAACATCAACGCGTTGTTCGTGATCGGCGGTGACGGCACGCTGCGGGGCGCGATGCAGATCGCCGCTGCGGTCGCCGCCCGTGATGGCAAGATCGCCGTCGTCGGCATCCCCAAGACGATCGACAACGACATTCCCTACATCGACCAGAGTTTTGGTTTTCAGACCGCCTTCGGCGAGGCGACGAAGGCGATCCAGTCGGCCCACGTCGAGGCGAAGGCATCGCCCAACGGCGTGGGCCTGGTGAAGCTGATGGGCCGCCATTCTGGCTTCATCGCCTGCTACGCGTCGCTCGCCGAGCCCGACGCCAACTATGTGCTCATCCCGGAAGTGCCCTTTCAGTTGGACGGCCCGCAAGGTCTGCTCGAGCACCTGCTCGAACGGGTCAAACGCAGCGGACATGCCGTGATCGTGGCAGCGGAGGGCGCCGGTCAGGATCTGATCGAGCAGACTGCCGAGGGGCACGACGCCTCGGGCAACCGCAGGCTGCAAGACGTGGGGCTCTTGCTCAAGGCCCGGATCGCCGACCACTTCGCGGCGGCTGGCATGGAACTGAACCTCAAATACATCGACCCCAGCTATCTCATCCGAAGTGTGCGGGCCAATCCCTACGACAGCGTCTATTGCCTCAGGCTCGCGCAGAATGCCGTGCATGCAGCGATGGCGGGCCGCACTGAGATGGTGGTGGGCCGCTGGCACGGCCGGTTCGTCCACATCCCGATTCCGCTGGCGGTGAGCCACCGCAACCAAGTGGCCCCCGACGGCGACCTCTGGCTCTCCGTGCTCGAGGCCACCGGCCAGCCCCGGTCGTTCGGGTAGGCCGCGGGGCAGTGCACATAAAAGCCCCCGGCGTAAGCCGGGGGATCGCGAACCGCCAAACGCTCCATCCCGTCGCTTGCGCTCAGGGCTTCTATGGAACAGGCGCACCCCACACGCATAAAAGCCCCCGGCGCAAGCCGGGGGATCGCGAACCGCCGGACGTTCCATCCCGTCGCTTGCGCTGAGGGCTTCTATGGGACTCGGAAACATCCGTGAGGGCTGGCCGTGGTCCCCGCCGCTTGCCGGTTGCGCCGCCATGCGAGATGCTCTTGGGTGCGGATACGCCATCCCCAGGAGTCGAACGATGCAGTCTTTTCCCTCACCCGCCCCGAGATTGCTCGTTCTGATCGCAGCGATCGTCTCCGCCGTGTCCAGCACGGTCGCGGCCGCCGCCGACTGGCCGCAGTGGCGGGGTCCTGACGGCCAGGGCCACGCCGCCGCGGCCCGCGACCTGCCGATCACCTGGAGCGAAACGGAAAACATCGCCTGGAAGACACCGCTCCCCGGCCGGGGCTGGTCGTCACCGGTGATCGACGGCACGCAGATCTGGATGACCACGGCGATCGAAACGGAACTCACCGAGGAGGAGAAAAAGAAGCGATTGGAGGGCGTCAAGCCGAGTCAGCCGCTCAATGTGTCGGGACCGGTGTCGCTGCATGCCCTCTGCGTCGACCGCGATTCGGGAAAAATCCTGCACGACATCGAACTGATGGTCGTCGCTGACCCACAGCCGATCCACTCGCTCAATTCCTATGCCTCCCCCTCGCCGGTGCTCGCTACCGGCCGGCTCTACTGCCACTTCGGCGACTTTGGC
>CANHYS010000374.1 GCA_947464585.1 Planctomycetaceae bacterium
GCCGCGGAGACGCCTGAAGAAAACCAGAAATGGCAGGAGGAGGCCGCGGCAATGCCGGGCTTCGAAACAGCCAAGAAGCTGCTGCAGGAGGCGGCGGCCGCTCGAGCCTCGATGATGATCATCGAGGCCGCGGCTGACGGGATCAGGGTGGGGCATTCCGTCGACGGGATTGCGAGCCCATCGCGGGCCGTGAAGACACCGGCAAAGGGCTCGGGAAAATCGAAGCAGCCTGAGGTCTGGGCGGATGCGCCGCCGCTCGACGCGACCATCGGCAATGCGGGCTTGGCGGTGTTGCGGACCATTGCCGGGGCCGAGGCCGCCAAGCTGAGTGGTGAAAAAGATTCCGGCTTCACAATCGAAGTCGACGGCAAGAAGCGGCCGTGCCGGCTTTCCACGCGGGCCACGAAGACCGCCAAGCAGATCGTCATCACGCTGGAGACACCCCCACTTGCCCCCAAGAAGCTCGAGGACCTCGGCATGTCGGGGGCGATGGCGAACCGAGTCCGCGAACTGATCGCCTTGGAGAAGGGGCTGTTCGTGGTGTCGTCGCCGCCGGCCACCGGCTGCTCGACGACGTTCGACATGGTGCTGTCATCGACCGACCGGCTGTTGAGGGATTTTGTGTCGATCGAGGACAGCGGCACGCCTCATCAGGAGGTGCAAAACATCAAGCCGTTGCGGTATTCCGCGGCGGCTGGCGAGGCCCCGCTGACGGCGCTCAAGGCTGCGATGCTCGAATACCCTCGCGCGGTCGTGACACGCGACTTGGTCGACAAGGAACTGGCCGTCAAGCTTGCGGAGCTGGCCAACGACCAGCAACTCGTCATCGTGAGCGTGCAGGCCGCCGACGCGCTTGATGCCGTCCAGAAGCTGCTCGACATGGGCATTCCCCGGGACGAACTCGCGAGGTGCCTCCTTGGCTCACTCTCCCAGCGGATCATTCGCAAGCTCTGCCCGAGGTGCGGTGAGGTGTTGCCCACGCCGCCGGAGCTGTTGCAGCGGCTCAAGAAGACCGCCGAGGAGCTGCCCGAGATCAAGCGGGCGTCGCCGCACGGAGGCTGTAGGTTTTGCGCCGGGCGGCAGTTCGTCGGGCGCACGGCCATCTTCGAGCTTGCCGCCGGGCCCACGATCAGGCAGGCGATTGCGAAAGCAGTGGATGCCAAGGTGCTGCGGCAGGCGGCCGTCAAGGATGGCATGCGTCCCTTGAGTGAAGAGGGACTGGTGGTCGTGGCGGCCGGACTGACGTCGCTCGACGAGATGCAGAGGGTCTTCGGGGCGAAAAAGGAGCCCGGGAATCCGGCGGCAGCCAAGGCTGTTCCCCAAGCCGGTTCCAAACCCGTGCCCAAGCCAGGACCCCAGCCGGGACCCCAGCCTGGAGGTAAGAAATGATCATCACGCTCACGCTCCTCGCGATCCTTGCCGCCGTCACCGGCATGCTGGTGCGCGAAGGCTTGTGGCGGTCGCTGCTGATGTTTTTCAATGTGCTGCTGGCGGCCTCCATCGCTACGGCGTGGTTTGCGCCGCTGGCAACGTTCCTCGAAGGGCATCTCGCCAGCTACACCTACCTGCTCGACTTCCTGTCGATCTGGCTGATTTTTTGCGTGGTGCTCGCCTTGGCGCGGGAGGCGACCGACCGCCTGTCGCCCAACAACGTGGAATTTCCACAACTGGTGGAACGGATCGGCGTGGGGATTCCGGCATTCCTGACGGGCTGGGTGCTGATGGCATTCACCGCGGCGACGCTGCATACGGCCCCCGTGCCCCGCAGCCTCGTGCAACCGACGCCCGAGGCGCGGATGTTTCTGGGGCTCGCTCCCGACCGCAAGTGGCTGGGCTGGGTGCGTGGTAGTTCGCGGACGGGACCGTTCTCCAGGCCTGACCATGCATTCGATAAGGATGCGGACTTCATCCTGCGGTATGCCGACAGGCGGCTGAAGCTGGAGGGAGAAAAAGGGCTTCGCGCAGCGGCGAAGTGATCTGCCATGGAAGTGTCTGGTGAAACGATCAGCTACCGCCCGGTGAGCAAACTGGCCGTGGCGGCCGCAGTGCTGGGCGTGCTGTCGAGCCTGGCGATCACGACTCCGTTGCTCTGGGTCCTGCCGTTGGCAGGCACGGCGATTGCTGTCGTGGGACTGGCGGATGTCTCGCGGTCGGGTGCGGAGAAGGCAGGACGGGCGGCCGCATTGGTGGGCCTCGCCCTGTCCGTGGGATTCGGCGCCCAAGCCGTGACGGCGAGCCTGGTCACGAGATCAATCATGGAGCGTCGAGCCCAGGGGGTGACCCATGCCTGGCTCGACGCCCTCGGCGAAAACCGCCTCTCCGTTGCCCAGAGCATGATTGCCCAGCATCTGCTGCCGCCGTCCCATGGGGACGGCCATGGGCCCGGCGAAGCCGACCATCATGATCACGATCATGCCACCGATAGCACGGCCACATCGATTGGGTCTTTGCCCGCTGTGTCGGCGATCCTCGGCTGTGGTCCCGCGGCAGTTCGCGACGTGCGGTCCACTGGGCGCGACGAGGAGACGGGGAATGACTGGTGCGTGCAGATCCGACTGTCGCCCTGCGCTGGTGGCGGCGCGGTGGATGTGAGTCTGCAACTCGTGCCCGTTGTCGTGAACGAGCAGAAGCAGCGGGTGGAGCGTTGGACGATCACGAAGATCGACCTCGGGCCCTAGGCCCCTTTTGTCTCGCGCTATTCCCTGAAGCAGCGGACGGCGTCGATCGAATCGACACCGGCCGCGAGCATCACGAGCCTATCGAACCCGAGTGCGGCGCCGACCCCCTCGGGCATCGCCGGACCATGGGCCGCGAGGAGCTGCTGCGGGAATGGCAGGATGGCCCGGCCATCCGCTGCGCGGATCCGGTTGGCGGCTTCGATCCGGGTCTCGAGCACTGTCCGACTGGTCTCTTCCTCCCAGCCATTGGCCAGTTCCACGCCTGCAACGAAGAGTTCGAACCGCCGGGCCACCCGCGGATCGTCGGGATCGAGGCGGGCGAAGGCCGCCTGCGATACCGGCCATGCCTCGAGCATCGTGGGCCGTTCGCGTCCCAGCCGCGGTGTGATCACCTCGGCGAGCAGTCGTTCGAACCAGCGATCCCATTGTTGGTCGGGAGGATCGCGATCCATTTCAGGAAGCGGATCGAGGCCCGCCCGCCGCCCGGCAGCGGCGAGATCGGCGAGCGTCGCAGAGAGCGGGTCGACGCCCGCCCACTCGCCAAAGGCCCGTGAGCAGGTGATTCGTTCGACGCCGCTGGTGCCCAGGGCCTTGCGGCAGAGTCTCTCCAGAAGCATGGCGGCATCGGTCAGCGTCGTGCCGGGCGCATACCACTCCACAAGCACGAACTCGACATCATGCTGCCTGCCGCGCTCGCCAGCACGGAACGACCGGGCAAACTGATAGATCGGCCCCGAGTCGGCTGCCAGCAGCCGCTTCATCAGCGCTTCGGGGCTTGCCTGCAGATAGTGCGGAGGCCGATCCGGGCCGTCGACATGCACGGCAATCGGATCGATGTGCGCCTCGGGCAGCACCTCGGGCGAGAGCACCGGCGTGTCGACCTCGACGAACCCCGATTGATCGAACAGGTCGCGCAGCCCGGCGCGGATGCTGCTGCGGAGTTCGAGGATGTGCCTTGTCGACATGCGATGCGAGGCTTTGCGCGTATGGTCAGAGCTGAAGGGCTTCCGCCTTCCGTCCCACCAGTGTCTCCGCCGCCGCCCGGTAGACAAGCACCGGGCAGGGCGCCCGTCTGACGACGGTCTCCGCCACGCTGCCCATGAGCATGCGGGTCATGCCGGACCGGCC
>CANHYS010000375.1 GCA_947464585.1 Planctomycetaceae bacterium
CTCGTCGCGGAAGCCGAGGATCGCCGAGGGCTCGATGCCGACAAGCGGTGCGTCGTCGGTGACGATGTCGGCGAGCAGCTCGACATTCCTGGCCGCAAGGTCGCGGGCCTCGCGCACGAGACCCTTCGACAGCTGCGCCCGGCCGCTATCAATGTGACGAGGGACCACCACCTCGTACCCGAGGGCTTCGAGCAGTTCCACCGTCTTCATGCCCAGCGGCATGTCGAGCGTGTCGGTGAACTCGTCGATAAACAGGTGCACGCGGCCGTTCGGGGCCGCCTGTGCCCTTTTCACCCTGCTCGCGAGCCATCTGCGAAGCGTCGTGCGATGCAGGTGCGGCAGCGACCGGGCCGCCGCGAAGCCCATGAGCCATTTGACGAGCTGAGATACGCCCGGCGCCGACACGGCGAAGTTGTAGGCCCATGGCGCGAGGCTCCCCCACCGCATCGCGGCGGCCGAACCGGCGATCAAGCGGCTCCGCAGTGGCACGCCTTGCACATCGTGCAGATGCTGCTGCCACTCGGCCTTCAGTCGTGCCATGTCGACGTTGGAAGGGCACTCGCTCTTACAGGCCTTACAGGAGAGGCAGAGGTCCATCACGTCGGCAATCTCGGGCTGCGTCCAGGGGTTGGCCGCCTCGCGGGTCGAGGAGAGCGCCTGCCGCAGCACGTTGGCCCGCGCCCGCGTGGTGTGCTGTTCGTCCCGCGTCGCCATGTAGCTGGGGCACATCGTGCCCCCCATCGCGGCGGACTTGCGGCACTGCCCCACGCCTGTGCACTTCTCAGCCGCGCGGAGCACGCCCCCGGTGTCGGCAAAGCGAAACACCGTGTCATGATGCGGCTCAGGCTCGCCGGGGAGAATCCTCAAAGACGTGTCCATCGGCGGGGTATCGATGATCTTGCCGGGATTGAAGATCCCCTGCGGATCGAACAGCCGCTTCACCCGCTCGAGCAACTGGAAGCACTCGTCGCCGACCATCGTGCGGATGAATTCACCGCGGAGGCGGCCATCGCCGTGCTCGCCGCTCAGGCTGCCGCGGTATTGCTTCACGAGCGCCGCCACGTCGGTGGCCACATCGCGAAACATGGCGAGACCGGCGGGCGTGCGGAGATCGAAGAGCGGCCGGAGATGCAGTTCGCCCGCGCCGGCGTGGGCGTAGTGGATGCATTCGATGCCGTATTTTTCGGCGAGCAGCCGGTCGAACTCGGCGATGTAGGCCGGCAGGTCCTCGACCGCCACGGCCGTGTCCTCCACGATCTCCCGCGGCTTGGCGTCGCCCGGCACGTTATTCACGAGCCCCTGGCCGGCCCGCCGCAGCTCCCAGACCTTGTCGCCGTCGGCGCCGCCGAGCACGGGGTAGGCGTAGCCGAGGCATGCGCCGCGGAGCTCATCCTCGATCTCCTGAAGCTTCGCCGTCACAGCCGCGCGATCGGCGTGCTTCACCTCCACGACCAGGATCGCCCCGGGATCGCCGACCACGAACGACCGGTTGCGGGACTGTTCGGCGTTGTCCTTCGTGCAGTCGAGGATCTTCTTATCGATCAGTTCACAGGCCGTGAGCACGCATGCATCATCAGTCGCGAGATCGGCATCCGGCCTGCGGCGGTGCCGCATCGCGACGAGCGTGGCCCGCAGCGCCTCGTCCACGGTCGCGCAGTGCACCACCATCAGCGCGCCCGGCGGCGGCAGCGGGATGAGGTTCAGCTCATATTCAATGCCGAAGAACAGCGTGCCCTCGGAGCCGGCCAGCAGCCGACAGAAATTGAAGGGCCGCTCGCCCCGGCTGTCGAAGACCTGATCAAAACAGGATGCGTCCATGAGGGCATCGAGCGCATACCCCGTGTTGCGGCGGGTGACCTCGGGCCGCGGATACGACTCGCGGATGAGCTGGCGGTTGGCGGGATCACCAAGCAGGGCGTGGATTGCGCGGTAGATCCGCGTTTCGAGGGAGTCTGGCCCTGCGCACTTCTCCGCGAACTCGTCGCCAGAGAGCGGGCCAAACGTCACCTCCGAGCCGTCGGCAAGAAAACCCCTCGCCCGGATCAGGTGGTCGCGGGTGGAGCCGTAGGCGATCGAGTTCGAGCCGCAGGAGTTGTTGCCCACCATGCCGCCGAGCATCGCCCAGGCCGCGGTCGATGTTTCGGGGCCAAAGAAGAGCCCGAGCGGCGCGAGATGCTGATTGAGCGCGTTGCGGACCACGCCCGGCTGCACGCGGACGGTGTGGCGATCGACGTCGACCGCCAGGATCCGATTCAGGTGGCGGCCCGCATCGACAACGATCCCGCCGCCCACCACCTGCCCGGCCAGCGACGTGCCGGCAGCACGGGGAATCAGACCGATGCGATGCTCCGCCGCAAACCGCACGAGTTCGCGGACGTCGGCCTCCGTTCTGGGGAGCGCCACCGCGACGGGCTGTTCCTGATACTCCGACGCGTCGGTCGAATAGATCGTCCGCGTGAGGTCGTCGACGAGCAGATCACCCTCGAGGCGGGACGCGAGAGTCACGAACGGCGGTGTTGAAGTTGCCGGATTCATACGCTCCCATGCACCTGATCGACCTGTCCTGCGATGCCATGACGCGTCCATCATGATAGGGTTTCGCACTGGGAACAAACTTTTACGTTTTCCGCCGGCATCTTTTTCCAGATCTTCCATGGCGCACGAACAACTGCCGCTCTTCGCCGATGCCAACGCGATCGATCCGGCTGCGGTGGACCAGACCGTGACCATCCTTGGCAACTCGCTGCCCGCACCCATTCTTCTGGGCACGTCGAGCTGGTCCTTTCCCGGCTGGACGGGGCTCGTCTACGCCGCCCGCAACGGCAAACCAGCGAGCGAGCAGGTGATCGCACGTCACGGACTCGCCGCCTATGCCGCGCACCCGCTCTTCCGAACCGTCAGCCTTGACCGCACGTTCTACGCGCCGCTCACGCAGGAGGAATTCGCCCGCTACGCCGCGCAGGTGCCCGCGCACTTCCGGTTTGTCGTGAAGGCGCCCGCCGCGATCACCGATCCGGTCGTGCGGAAGCCCGGCTCCGGCGAGGCGGCCCGCGACAATCCGCTCTTCCTCGATGCCACCGCGGCAGCCGCGACGTTCATCCGGCCGGCGGTCGACGGACTCAGCTCCAGGGCCGGCCCGCTCGTTTTCCAGTTTCCGCCGCTCGGCCGGAGGCTTTTGTCCGACATCCCAAAACTCGCGGCGCGAATCGCGGCCTTCATGGCCGTGCTGCCGCGCGGGCCGCTCTACGCCGTCGAGGTCCGCGACCCGCAGCTCGTGTGCGATGCATTCGCACGGTCGCTCGAGGATGCCGGCGCCGTGCCCTGCCTCGCCGTGCACGCACGGATGCCACCCGTCGACGAGCAGGCCGAGGCATTCCGACTCACGCAGCCGGCAGCACGCCAGCCGCTCGTGGCCCGCTGGAACCTCCATGCCGGCCGCGGCTACGAGGATGCGAAGGCCGATTACTTTCCGTTCAACCGTCTGATGGAGGAGGATCTGCCGAGCCGCACGGCCCTGGCGCGATTGGCCCGCGCGGCGGCCTTGGCCGACCGCGACGTCTTCATCACGATCAACAACAAGGCCGAGGGCTCCGCGCCGCTCTCCGTGCAAAGGCTGGCAGAGAAGATCATGGGGTGACTGGGCAAAACCGGTATTTCCACGAGAGACCCGATACGGTATTCCCCCCGCATTCCCCCTTGCGGGGCTTCTCAAGGGGACATCGTGATGACCCAGGGATTCCAACGTTGGACGGGACGGAGCCTGTCCATTTTGACCCTCGCATCGACCGTGATGGTCGCAG
>CANHYS010000376.1 GCA_947464585.1 Planctomycetaceae bacterium
AGTTCGAAGGCCTCCTCCTGATCATGCGTCACGAACACGCTGGTCATGCCGATCTCGTCGTGCAGCCGCCGCAGCCATTGCCGCAGTTCCACTCGTACCTTGGCGTCGAGCGCGCCGAAGGGCTCGTCGAGCAGGAGGATCTTCGGCCGGATGGCCAGCGCCCGGGCGAGGGCCACCCGTTGCCGCTGTCCACCGGAGAGCTGCGCCGGCTTGCGACCGCCGAGGCCTTCGAGCCGTACGAGGTGCAGCAGTTCGTTGACCTTCGTCTCCACTTCGTGCTTGGGGGCCTTACGAACCCGCAGCCCGAAGGCGATGTTCTCGAACACGCTCATGTGGCGAAAGAGCGCATAGTGCTGAAACACGAAGCCCACCTCCCGCTGCCGGGCGTGGCGGTCGGTGATGTCGGCGCCGTCCTCCTCGATGCGGCCGGAGTCGGGCCACTCGAGTCCGGCGATGATCCGTAGCAGCGTCGTCTTGCCGGAGCCGGATGGTCCCAAGAGCGCCAGGAGCGTGCCCTGCGGCACGTCGAGCGAGACACTGTCGAGCGCCTTGAAGGTACCGAATGCTTTCGAGATGCCGCGAACGTGGATGCTCATGGGATGGAAGCCTTTTTGGACGTGCGTGGGCCGGCGTCAGGCGGCGTGCCTGAGCCGTCGATGGTGTCGGGGAGTGAGCGGGCGGCCTCGAGTTCGCGGGCCTCGGCTTCCAGTTGGCGTTCGATCACGAACTTGGCCACAAGGGTGACCAGCGCCAGCCCGGCCAGCACGCTTGCCACCGCCATCGAGGCCGGCGTGCGGTATTCCTGGAAGAGCTTTTCGACGCGAAGCGGCATGGTGTCGGTCGCGCCCGCGATGTGGCCGCTGACGACATAGACCGCCCCGAACTCGCCCATTGCGCGGGCGTTGGCGAGCACGACCCCGTGCAGGAGCGCCCAGCGGATGTTGGGGAGCGTGACGCGGGTGAACACCTGCCAGCCGCTTGCGCCCAGGCTGACGGCGGCCAGTTCCTCTTCCGGCCCGATCGCCTCCATCACGGGGATCAACTCGCGGACGACCAGCGGCAGCGTCACGAACGTGGTGGCCAGCACCAGTCCGGGCCAGGAGAAGATCACCTTCCAGCCGAGCGACGCGAGCGTCGGCCCGAGCAGCCCCTGTCGGCCGAAGATCAGGACGAGCGCCAGCCCCGCCACGACGGGCGAGACCGAAAAGGGCACGTCGCAGAGCGTGATCAGGAGCGAACGCCCGGGGAAGCGAAATCGCGATATGAGCCATGCCGTGGCGATCCCGAAGACGGTGTTGATCGTCACGGCGAGCGGGGCCACGGTCAGCGAAAGCCAGATCGCATGCCGTGTGTCGGGATCGTGGGCCAATGCCCGCCACCATGCCGCCGGGCCCTCGGCAAACGCTTCTGCAAAGACGCTCGCCAGGGGCACGACGATGAGCAGGCCGATGACGCCGACGGCGGCGGCGATGAGCAGCCGCTCTGTGAGCGGGTTGGCGGTGGTGATGGTGGGCTTGGGCATGGTGATCGAGTGGTCCCGTCTCACTGATTCCAGATTCCTGTTTTCAGATCATTGGGCGTTGCGGGCGACGCGCTGCTGAAGGGCGTTGACGACGACGAGCAGGGAGATCGACATCGCCAGCAGAACGACGGCGATGGCGGTCGCCTCGGCGTAGGCGAATTCCTCCAGCCGCGACACGATCAACACTGGAGCGATTTCGGTCTTGAAAGGCATGTTTCCCGAGATGAAGACGACCGAGCCGTATTCGCCAAGCGCCCGGGCCAGCGCCAGCGCAAACCCCGTCAGCACCGCGGGGAAGATGGCCGGGAAGATCACCTTCAGGAAGGTCTGCAGACGGTTGGCTCCGAGCATTCTCGCCGCCTCTTCGGTGTCGCGGTCGAGGCTTTCGAGCACGGGTTGCACGACGCGAATCGCAAATGGCAGGCTCACAAACACGAGCACGAGCACGATGCCCAGCCATGAGTAGGCTCCCTGGATGCCCAGCGGCACGAGGAACCGTCCCAGCCAGCCCCGTTCCACGTAGAGCGTCGAATAGACGAGACCTGCGACCGCCGTGGGGAGCGCGAGCGGCACATCCACGAGCGAGTCGAGCAGCCGGCGTCCGGGGAAATCGATTCGGACGAGCACCCAGGCGACGAGCAGACCGCAGACGGAACTGGCTGCCGCCGCGACCACCGACGCGCCCAGCGACACCGCATACGCGGCACGGGCGCGGGGCGTCCAAGCCGCCGCCAGAAATTCGGTCGGCCCGAGCGATGCCGCCCGCACTGCCAGCACCGACAGCGGGATGATGACAAGCGCCGTCATCATCAGGGAGGTGATCGCGATGCTAATGCCGAAACCGGGCAGCACAGAACGCCTCCGCATGGCCCGAGTGGTGGTGATTTTGGTGCTCATGGTCGCACCTATTTCCCAGCCTGAGGCTGGTAGATGGCGTCGAACACGCCGCCTTCGCCGAAGAACTTCTTCATGGCGTTGTTCCAGTCGCCGGCGACAAACGAGATATCGAAGGTTTCGATCGCGGGCCAGGTTTCGCCGGCGGCCGGGGGAGGCGGGCTGTCGCCCCAGGGCCGCAGGTGATGCTTGGCAATGATCGCCCGGCCCTCGGGGGAGTAGAGGAAGCCGAGGTAGGCCTCGGCGGCGTGCCGAGAAGCCTTGCGATCGACGTTTTGGTCGACCACGGCCACGGGCGGATCAACACGGATGGAACGCTTCGGGTAGACGATCTCGAGACCACCCTTCGATTCGTCGACTTCCAGCTGTGCCTCCTGCTCGAATGTCAGGTGTACGTCACCGATGCCCTTTTGGGAGAAAGTGGCCGTGGCCGCCCGTGCGCCGGTGTCGAGCACGGGGGTGCGGCGATAGATCGCCGACACGAATTTCTGCGCGTCTTCCTCGCTGCCGCCTGCGGCCAAGGCGGCACCCCAGGCCGCGAGAAAGCTGTACTTCCCGTTGCCCGAGGTCTTCGGGTTGGGCGTGATGATCGAGATGTCGTCGCGGTCGAGATCCTGCCAGTCGGCGATCTTTTTGCGGTTGCCCTTGCGAACGACGAAGACGACGACCGAGTGGTAGGGAATCGAGCCGTTGTCGTAGCGGTGCTGCCAGTCGGCACGGAGCAGGCCCGACTTAGCGATCGCCTCGACGTCGGGCCAGGTGGCCAGCGTGACGACGTCGGCATCGAGGCCGTCGATGACGGCGCGGGACTGGCTGCCCGACGCGGCGTGCGACTGCTTGATCGAGACGGGAGTGCCATGCTCCTGCTCGTAGTGCTTGGCGAACGCGGCGTTGATGTCGCGGTAGAGCTCGCGGGTCGGGTCATACGACACGTTGAGCAGTTCGATGGCCTTGGGGCGGTTCGCCGCGCCGCCGGGGCCGGGCGCTGAGCCTGAGCAACCGACGACAGTGGCCACGAGCAGGGTCGTGAACGCGCGGGCGGGCGAGCGGGGTTTCAGCAGCAAACGGGAAATCACGGTGAACCTCGATGCGGAGCCTGGTTTTTGAGAACGCATGCCATACTTCTAGCATGCAGCACAATGATCGTCAACGTGGTGATGTATTCTTTAGTGGCTGCTGTAAGTCGTTTTTAAATAGTGACTTACGGCAATTGCCGTCGTGCCGTATTGGTTCGCCGGCTGCGGCATGCTCGGTCGCCGGCGGATTCTGCTACGGGAGGCTCTTGGACGAATCGTGCATCGTTCGTGAGTCGCAGAATTCACCGTCGCCTGCGCGTGCCTCCGACCGGCTCCTCAGCATCTGGGGATTTTAATCCCCGCAAC
>CANHYS010000377.1 GCA_947464585.1 Planctomycetaceae bacterium
CACCCATTCCGCCACCGCCCATGCCGCCACCACCGCCACCCATGCCACCGCCGCCACCCATGCCGCCGCCGCCCATGCCACCGCCACCCATTCCGCCACCGCCCATGCCACCACCACCCATGCCTTGGCCGCGGGCCGGACCGCATTGCATCGCCAGCAGCATGACGAGGAGGGCATAAGCCGCCGGGCGAAGCCGCAGGGACCGCCGCGCCAGAGCGAATGTTGCGAACCCGGGGAGTGTTCCAGCCATTGAATCGCCTTGGAAAAAGTGGAGTGAACCGAGGCAGTCTCTGTGAGAAAGTTCGGTTTGCGCACGCGAACAGATTGGAGTTTTTCACGCCGGCGGGCGCTCTCCCATCGCTCGACTCATTTTCGCCAGCCCGCAGACTTTACCCTACTCCCGCAGGCGAACGTCCCGGCGGGCCGCGGCGGGACGTCTCGGCGTCGCGTTTCTTGCCGGCCAGCGTGATCGGAGCCCGAAGGCAGTCGGGCCCGAGGAGATCGACGATCTCCCGATGCAAAGCCTGTGTCCAGGCCACCTTGTCACGGTCAGCCTCCATCAGCACGCGGCGGCCGTCGGCCAATTCCAGCACAAGCCGCAGCGGCACCTGCCCGGGATGGCGGCGCACGATGGCCGCCAACTGATCGAGCGTTTCGGTGCCGTGCTGGGTCTCGATCAGCTTGAGCGTCACGCTGCGGGCCGGCTTTCCCCAGAGTTCGGCGATCGGCACGAGATCGTTGACGATCAGGTTCGTCTCCTCGCTGCCCGCACGCCGGTCGATCGAGCCAGACACCACGACCACGGCGTCGGGCTGGAGGAACTCGCCGAGCCGGGCGTAATCTTCTGGCCAGCAGATCGTGCGGACGAGTCCGTCCATATCCTCCAGATCGAACATGCCATACCGCGTGTGCGTGGAGCCCGGCCGGGGTTGCTTCACATTCGAGAGCTTGAGTGCACCGACGAGCCCGCCGATCACGACGTCACTCTTCGGCTTTGCTTCACCGAGATCGCCGGTGCCGTGCGTGCAGACGGCCGAGAGAATGTCCTTGTATTCGCCAAGCGGATGGCTGTGCACGTAGTAGCCCAGAACCTCCTTCTCCGCCGACCGCATTTCCAGGTCTGTGAGGAGCGGCACATCAGGGAGTACGGAGGGAGGCGGGGCTGTGGCGGCCTGCGGGGCATCGTCGAGGGCATCGAAGAGGTTCTTCTGGCCGCTCTTGCGGTCGGCCAACCGTGAGGCCCCGGCGGCCAGTGCTCGCTCGATACCGGCCATGATCGCGCCACGGTGGCCGCCGAGCGAGTCGAGGGCCCCCGCCTTGGCGAGGCTTTCGACAGCCGTCTTGTTGACCAGCGAAGGATCGACGCGGCTACAGAAATCGTACAGATCACGAAACCGGCCGTTGCGTTTGAGTTCGGCGTTGATCGCCTCCGCCGCCTGTCCTCCGCAACCCTTGATCGCCGCCAGCCCGAACAGGATCTTGCCATCTGCCACCGTGAAGTCGGCTCCCGACGCGTTGACATCCGGCGCGACCACGTCGATGCCCATGCGGCGGCAATCCTCGATGTGCTCGACGAGGGCGTCCTTCTTCTTGAAGTTGCGGCCGGTGATGTCGCCGGAAAGGAGTGCGGCCATGAACTCGACCGGAAAATGCGTCTTCAGGTAGGCGGTCTGCCAGGCGAGCAGCGCGTAGGCTGTGGAATGGCTCTTGTTGAAGCCGTAGCCGGCGAACTTCTCGATCAGCCCGAAGAGTTCCTCGGCCTCGTTCTTGGAAAGCCCCTTCGCCTTCGCTCCATCGACGAACTGCTCGCGGAAGGCGGCGATCGTCTCGAGCTTCTTCTTGCTGATGGCCTTGATGCAGGTATACGCACTGGAGAGCTCGATGCCGCCGAGCCGTTCCAGGATTCGCATCACCTGTTCCTGGTAGACCATCACGCCGTGGGTCTCCTCCAGCACGTCCTTCATGACGGGGTGGAGATACTCGGCACGCTTCCGCCGGTGTTTCACCGCGACATAGTCATCGACCATGCCGCCCTCCAGTGGCCCCGGGCGATAGAGGGCGTTGACGGCGACGATGTCGAGGAAATGATCGGGCTTCATCCGCTGCAGCAGGTCGCGGATGCCGCCGCTCTCCAGCTGGAAGATGCCCTTCGTCTCGCCGCGACAGAGCGTGTCGAAGGTTGGCTGGTCATCGAGCGGGAAGGCGAGCGGATCGGGCCGGGAGCCCCGTGTCGCGGAGATGATGTCGAGCGTCTTGGAGACGACCGTCAGGTAGCGCAGGCCGAGGAAGTCCATCTTCATCAGCCCCGCCCGTTCGACATCGCCCATCGCCCACTGCGTGATCACTTCCTCCTTGCCGGTCACCCGCTGCAGTGGCACGTATTCCACCAGCGGCCGGTCGGCGATCACGACGGCGGCGGCATGCGTGCCGACGTTTCGGGCAAGGCCTTCGATCCGCTGGGCCAGATCGACGAGTTCCCGCACTTCTGCGTCCCCCTCGCAGGCGGCGGCGAGCTGTGTTCCCGGCGCGGCGGCCTCCTCCAGCGAGATGTTGAGCTGGTCCGGCACGAGGGCCACGATCTGGTCGACGCGGGGGATCGGAAGCCCCAGGGCGCGGCCCACGTCGCGGATGGCCGCGCGGGCAGCCAGCGTGCCAAATGTGCCGATCTGGGCGACGTTGGCCTCGCCATATTTTCGTTTGACGTAGTCGATGACCTCGCCGCGGCGTTCCTTGCAGAAGTCGATATCGATATCGGGCGCTTCCCGACGGTTGATGTCGAGGAACCTCTCGAAGAGCAGGTCGTATTCGAGCGGGCAGACGTGCGACAGGTAGAGCGAATACGCCACGAGCGCCCCGACGCCCGATCCTCTCGCCGCGGCCGGGATGTCAACCTCGCGGGCGTAGCGGACGAAGTCCCACACGATCAGGAAGTAGCTTGCGAAGCCGAGCGTGTTGATGACGCCCAACTCGCGTTCCAGTCGATCCATCACCTGCGGATGCAGCACGCGTTCGCCACCGTCCGCCGTCTCTTCCGCCCAGCGTTTCGGAACGTTGCGGTAGCGTTCGCGGAGGCCTTCGAGGCAGAGGCGACGGAGTTCATCGGCCGCGCTCAGGCCGTCGGGCACGTCGAAACCGGGGAAGTGCCGCTTGCCCAGGTCGAGCTCGATCGAGACCGAGTTGGCGATCTCCTGGCTGCGGTTCACGGCCGCCGCGACGAAGTCACGGTCGAGGTCGGTAAACGCCGCGTGCATCTCGGTCGGGCTCTTGAGATAGAACTCGCTCGAGTCCATCCGCATCCGCGAGGCGTCGCTGCGAAACCGGCCCGTGTTCACACAGAGCAGGATGTCCTGCGCCTCGGCGTCTTCTCGGTTCACGTAGTGGCAGTCGCAGGTGGCTACCGGGGGAATGCCGAGTTCGCGGGAGAGCTCCAGGGCCACGTCGGTCACCTGCCGCTGGACATCCAGGCCGTTGTCCTGGATCTCGATGAAATACCGGTCGCCGAACCGCTTGTGGAACCAGCCGGCAACCTCGCGGGCCTGGGCGAGCGACTCGCGCTGTTCGCGGGAGCTGCCGATCAGCGCCCGGTTGAACTCGCTCGACAGGCAGCCGGAGAGGACGATGATTCCCTCACCGTATTGCTCCAGCAGTTCCCGGTCGATCCGCGGCTTGAAATAGAAGCCCTCGAGGTAGGCCTTGGTGGCCAACTGGAGGAGGTTGTTGAACCCCGTCCGGTCGCGGGCCAGGAGCGTGAGGTGGTAGCTGGCGTCTTTCTGGTTGCCGGCATCCTTCTGAA
>CANHYS010000378.1 GCA_947464585.1 Planctomycetaceae bacterium
AAACAAATGGTGTTCGACGATGAGGCCCGTCAGCCGCTGCTCGCCGGCGTTTCCAAGCTCGCCAGGGCGGTGAAGAGCACGCTCGGCCCGCGTGGCCGCAACGCCGTGCTCGACAAGGGCTGGGGCTCGCCGAAGGTCACGAAGGACGGCGTCACTGTCGCCGAAGACATCGACCTCGAAGACCCGTTCGAGAACCTCGGTGCGCAGCTTGTAAAGGAAGCCGCCAGCAAGACCAATGACGTGGCCGGCGACGGCACGACCACGGCCACCGTGCTCGCTGAGGCAATCTTCCGCGAGGGTCTCAAGATGATCGCCGCGGGCGCCGACCCGATGGCGCTGGCTCGTGGCATTCACCGCGCGGTCGAGGCTGTTTCGAAGTCGATTCTCGCGATGGCCACGCCAATCAACGAGAAGAACAAGAAGGAACTGATGCAGATCGCCACGATCGCGGGCAACAATGACCCCACGATCGGCAACGTGCTTTCCGACGCCTTTCTCAAGGTGGGCAAGGACGGCGTGATCACCGTCGAGGAAGGGAAGCAGGCGGAGACCACGGTGGACGTGGTCGAGGGGATGCAGTTCGACCGTGGTTTCCTCTCGCCCCACTTCGTGACCGACGCCGAGTCGCAGGTCTGCGAGATGGAAAACCCCTACATCCTGATCTTCGAGGAGAAGATCTCGAGCGCGAAGAATCTGGTGCCGATTCTCGAGGCGATCAGCAAGGCCGGCAAGCCGCTCGTTGTGATCGCAGAGGACGTCGAGGGCGAGGCCTTGGCCACGCTCGTCGTCAACAAACTCCGCGGCATCGTGCAGTCTGTCGCCATCAAGGCTCCGGGCTACGGCGACCGTCGCAAGGCGATCCTGGGCGATCTGGCCGTGCTCACTGGCGGTCAGGCGATCTACAAGGATCTGGGAATCGCGCTCGATGCGGTGAAGTTGAGCGACCTGGGCCGGGCCAAGAAGGTGATCATCGAGGCGGAAAACACGACGATTGTCAGCGGTGCCGGGACGAAGGACGCCATCGACGGTCGGGCGAAGCAGATTCGTGCCGAGATCGAGGCGACCACCAGCGACTACGACCGCGAGAAGCTGCAGGAGCGGCTGGCGAAGATTGCGGGTGGCGTGGCGCAGATCAACGTCGGTGCGGCGACCGAGACCGAGATGAAGGAGCGTAAGGCGCTCATCGACGACGCGAAGAGCGCCGTGCAGGCGGCCCTGGCCGAGGGCATCGTCCCGGGCGGCGGCGTGGCCCTGCTGCGAAGCGAAAAGGCGATCGAAAACCTGATCGCCAAGGGCGAACTCGACGCCGATGAGAAAATGGGCGCATCGATCGTGAAGCAGGCCCTGCGGTATCCCTTGGAGGCGATCGCTGCCAACGCCGGCGTGGACGGCTCAGTGGTGGTCAACCGGGTGCGGCACATGAAGGGCAAGAACGACGGCTGGGACGCCGACAAGGCGGAGTATTGCGATCTTGTCAGTGCCGGTGTGATCGATCCGGCCAAGGTGGTCCGCACAGCCCTGCAGAATGCCGCGAGCGTGTCAGCCCTGCTCCTGACGACCGATTCGCTGGTCACCGAGATCCCGAAGGCCGAGGAGGAGGGTGGTGGCGATGGCCACGATCACCACGGCATGGGCGGTGGGATGGGCGGCGGCATGCCGGGCATGGGTGGCATGGGTGGCATGGGCGGCATGCCGGGCATGATGTAATCGGCGGCGAGGTTCCCGTCTGGATCCGCCTGACGCCGTCCTCGCAGACACCAACTTTTTTCCTGTTTCTCCCGCTTTCACGACCCCTTTTGAGTCAATCCCTTTTTGGAGTGAAGAACATATGGCTGCCAAGAATCTGAAGATCCGTCCGCTCGACGACCGCGTGGTGGTGGAGCCCGTTGAAGCTGAGGAGCGCACCGCCGGCGGCATCGTGCTGCCCGACTCGGCCAAGGAGAAGCCGCAGCGTGGCCATGTCGTGGCCATGGGCCCCGGCAAGCTGTTGGAGAACGGCGGCCGTGCTCCCCTGTCGGTCGCGGTCGGCGACCAGGTGATCTACGGCAAGTATTCGGGCAGCGACATCGAGGTCGACGGCCACGAGGTGAAGATCCTGCGTGAGAGCGACATTCTCGCGAAGGTCATGGGCTGATCAGCCCGGTGCGTTCCAGTCTCGATCAACCCCCACTATCCACCAGTACCTTTTTCAGGCTAGTCACTTTTTCAGGAGTAACGACTCGTGCCCAAGCAACTGCTGTTCGATGACAATGCCCGTGCCAAGCTGCTCAAGGGCGTCGAGAAACTGGCCGGTGCCGTCGCGGTGACGATGGGGCCGACCGGCCGCAACGTGATCATCGACAAGTCGTTCGGCGGTCCCACCGTCACGAAGGACGGCGTGACTGTCAGCAAGGAGGTGGACCTCGAGGATCCGTTCGAGAACATGGGCGCCAAGCTCGTGAACGAGGTGGCCTCGAAGACCTCGGATTTGGCCGGTGATGGCACGACCACGGCCACGGTGCTCGCCAGGGCGATCTTCCGCGAGGGCACGCGGAACGTTGCGGCCGGCAGCAATCCGACGGCGGTCCGCCGCGGCATCGACAAGGCCGTGTCGGCTGCTGTCGAGCGGCTCATGCAGATCGCTCGGAAGGTGGAGAGGCCCGAGGAGGTCGCTCAGGTCGGCGCCATCAGCGCCAACAACGACCGCTCGATCGGCGATCTGCTCGCCGAGGCGTTGCAGCGGGTTGGCAAGGATGGCGTCATCACGGTCGAAGAGGGCAAGACCACCGAGACGACCGTGCGGTTCGTCGACGGCATGCAGTTCGACAAGGGCTTCGTCTCGCCCTATTTCGTCAACAAGCCGGCTGAGATGATCTGCCAGCTCGACGACGCCCTGATCCTGATCCACGAGAAGAAGATTTCCAACCTGCGTGACCTTCTGCCGCTGCTCGAAAAGGTCGCGCAGTCGGGCAAGCCGCTGCTGATCATCGCGGAGGATGTCGACGGCGACGCCCTCACGGCGTTGGTCGTCAACAAGCTGCGGGGCGTGCTCAACATTTGCGCGTCGAAGGCCCCCGGCTTCGGCGACCGACGCAAGGCGATGCTCGGCGACATTGCCACGCTCACGGGCGGCACGCTGATCTCCGAAGATCTGGGCCTGAAGCTCGAGAGCCTCGATCTCTCGCACCTTGGCCGGGCAAAGAAGATCACGGTCGACAAGAACGAGACCACGATCGTCCAGGGTGCCGGCAAGCAGGACGACGTGCAGGCTCGCGTGCATCAGCTCCGAACCCAGATCGAGGGCACCGAGAGCGAGTATGACCGTGAGAAACTGCAGGAGCGGCTGGCCAAGCTGACCGGTGGCGTGGCGATCGTCTCGGTCGGTGCCGGCACCGAGGCCGAGATGAAGCAGAAGAAGGCCCGTGTCGAGGATGCCCTGCATGCCACGCGAGCGGCGGTCGAAGAAGGCATCGTGCCAGGTGGCGGTGTCGCGTTGCTCCGTTGCCGTGAGGCTGTGGAGAAGGCGCGGTCGCAGGCCAAGGGCGACGAGAAAATCGGCGTCGACATCGTGCTGCACTCGCTCGAGGCGCCCATCCGCCAGATCGCCGAGAACGGCGGTATCGATGGTGCCGTGGTTGCCGACGAGGTGGCTGACAAGGACCTCAACATGGGCTACGACGCCAACAAGGGCGAGTATGTCGACATGCTGAAGGCGGGGATCATCGATCCGGTGAAGGTCGTTCGCGTGGCGTTGACCAACGCGGCGAGCATCGCTGGCCTCATGCTCACGACCGAGGCCCTCGTCACG
>CANHYS010000379.1 GCA_947464585.1 Planctomycetaceae bacterium
ATGTGTGGCCGCGAAGATCAGGCTGGCCAGGGCCACCAGCGGCAGCCCGAAGAAAATCCCGGGCACCCGGCCTGCCAGCGACGCGAACAGCGGCGCCTGCACAAGCCACGGGGAAACTGCCATGAGTGTCAGTGCTATCGTCGCTTCCATGCGAGCGTGTCTTTCGCGCGGGTGAAGTGAGGGTGCGTAAGGGTGAGTGCGGTTCGGGTGTGTCAGGAAGCGGATTCAGACGCTGCCGGGAGTGGGGCCGCGGCCGGCTCGGCAGCGCGGCGTTTCTTTTCGTCGTCTGATGGACCGAGCGGCCCGGCCCAGGCATCGTAGATCACGAGAAGATTGAGCATGCCGGCGAGCATCGTGTAGAGCGTGCCGATCTCGAAGAACTTGCCCAACTGCCGATGCCACTGGGCGAGTTGATCACGGCGAAATTGCTTCAGCGGTGGCTTGTCGAAGAAGTCGTCGGGCCGGATGTCGGGATCGTGTCGCGCGAGCTGGTCGGCGTAGGACCGCGAGACATACTGTCCGGGTGCGAGCGGCGGGGCCATGAAGCCATTCAGGAGCAGCGGCTGGCGGGCCGGACCGAGCAGCTTGGCCGACTGCACGACCGCAGGCAGGGCCACCAATCCGGCGCCGGCCTGACAGACGAATGCCCAGCGGGTGTCACCGGGCTTCCATGACGCGTAGACCACCTTGCCACCACCGAGCCACAGGCCCAGGACGAACGTTGAGAGGATGGCCGCCATGAACAGGCTGCCCTTCGTTGTTCGACCCTGGTAGAGCTGCCCGAGCCCGGGCACTGCCCACGAGAGCACCGCGGCAAGCGCAGGGTTGCGGAGGGTGATGGCGGAGCCGTCGTCGGGCGAGATCGCGACGATTCTCCTTGGCTGTGGCTCGGCGTTTATGCCCACGCTTCAATTCCCTGATGCGGCCCGGCTTCCTGATTCCGCCCTGCAAGGCGGGCGATTGCCGGCCTTGCGAGACGTCAGTGTACGCGATCATCCGGGGGGAAAAAATGCGCCGGAGAATCTGCATGCACGCCACCGATACCGGGGGCAAAGCATTCCTGCTACGATCCGCAGACTCCTGCTCATTCCGCAGGCTTCGCCAGGGCTTCCCCGATGATCCAGTCCGCAAGGCCATGTTCCCGCCGTGGGTTCCTCACGGCGATCAGTATCGTTGGAGCCGTGCTGATTGGCGCTGCTGCCGGCTGCTCCAGCTCCAAGAAGAAGAAGGCCCGTAACGGCGCACGCCCGAAGGGTCCAAAGACGATGGGCAACCTGCTCGTCGACGGATACATCGCCGATCTCAAGAAGGGCCCCGCCAATAAACAGATCGCTGCGGCGAAGGAACTCGGCAACATGGGTGCCAGTGCGAAGCAGGCGATCCCGGCGCTTGAGCCCCTGTTGAAGGACGGCGACGCGAAGGTCCGCGAGGCCGCCCAGCAGGCGATCAAGGCGATCCGCAAGTAACGTGGCCCGCATGTGATCCGGCAGCGTCTTGCATGAACCTCCCCATCATCCCATCGCTCACGCTCCGGGCTTGTATGGGAATGTCCCATACAAGCCCCGGCGTAAGCCGGGGGATATGAATCCGCGCTGCCTCAGCCCCACAGCCGGCGGACCACCCGTACCCGCGGCTGCGACGACTCACGGTCGACGCCGGACGACGTCATGTCGTCATCCTGCATGACGGCTTCCCGGCTTTCTCCGGCGGCAGCCATCGAGAGTTCACGCCAGGCCCGTTCGACCGTGGCGGCATCGACCCGGTCGAGCCCGTCGCCCGCCGCAGCGGCCAACGTGAGCTGCGCCAGGTGGCTGACCGTGCGGGGCACGCCCCCGGCAAACCGCGCGAGCGTGGCCGCGGCCTCGGCGGGAAAAATCTCGGGATTGCCACCCACGCGGGCAATCGCCTGCGTGAGAAAGCCCGCGACGTCGTCCTCGCTCCAGGCCGCGAGTTCGATCCGCAGGCTCGCCCGCTGGCGGATGGAGTCCGGCACCCGCGACAGTCCATCGGGAGTCGCCGTGGCCACCACGACCGTGCGGGCGAATCGCGGCTCGGCAGCCCCGACGAGCCTTGCGATCCCGTCGATCGCGTCGGCTGGCGCCTCGTCGATGTCGTCGAAGACGAGCACGGTCGGGCGTTCCATGAGCGTATTTTCGCGAAGTCTGTTTTCCAGCTTCTGCCAGGGCCGCAGTGGCTCAGCACGACTCAGCGGATCGAGTGGCAGCCGCTCAAGCAACAGCTCAATCCAGTCGCCGGCCGCGAGGCCGCGGAGTGACAGCAGCGCCGTCTCGGCGCCAAGTCCGCCCAAACGGCGAACCGCCATGGCGGCCAGGTGGCTCTTGCCGCAGCCTTCCGCCGCGGTGACCAGCCCGAACCGCTGTCGCTCCTCGAGCAGCCATTCCATCCGCGCGAGGGCCTCCTCCTGGGGACCGCCGGCATGGAAGGATGCTGGTTCCAGTCCGCCGTCGAAAGGGGCCCCGGTGAATTTCCAGTGGTCGCGTGACATGATGGCGGGAGTGTAGCGGCAGCGGTGCCCCACGTCAGGACGAAGTTTTCCCCGCAAAACCGTCAGCCCGTCTGCCGAACACTCGATGAGCGAACGATTTTTCATCACGACGCAGCCGGCCGGAGACCGCGCCGTTCTCGAGGGCGACGAGGCCCGCCATCTCACGCGGGTGCTCCGCGCGAAGGTCGGCGACACGGTGTCGCTCTTCGACGGCAGGGGCCGCGAGTGGCCGGCACGGGTGGCGTCGCTCGGACGGGATCGCGTGGAACTCGACACAGGCGAACCAGCCATCGATCCACTTCCTCCTGCCGCAATCCCGCTCACGCTCGCCGTCGCGCTCCCCAAGGGAGACCGGCAGAAGTGGATGGTCGAGAAGCTTACGGAACTGGGAGCGGCGAAACTCGTGCCGCTGGAGACGACCCGCGGCGTGGCGGAGGCGACCGCATCCGCGCAGGCACGGCTCGAACGGGTGGTGATCGAGGCCTGCAAGCAGTGTCGAAGAAACACGCTCATGGAGATCGCGGCGGGCCGCCCGCTCGACCGACTGCTCGCCGAGGTGCCAGCCGGCGCATGCGTCGTGATCGCGCACCCAGGAGGCAGGCCGCTCGATGCCGCAGCTGTGCCCCCGACAGCCACGGCGATGATCGCCCTGGTCGGCCCCGAGGGAGGATTTACAGACGAAGAACTGACCGCCGCCGACCGTGCGGGCGTCATCCGCATCTCACTCGGGCCCCACATCCTCCGCGTCGAGACCGCCGCAATCGCACTGGCGGCACGTCTCGTTTCTTCACGGCTCAGCACACCCCAGGTAGGATAGCGGCATGGATGCCAGTCCCCTGCTTTCGATCCTGCTGCAGGCCTTCGCAGCACAGCGACTCGAGGCCGTGCTCATCGGGAATGCCGCTGCTGCGATGCAGGGTGCCCCGGTCACGACGCTCGATTTCGATTTCATGTTTCGCGACACACCCACGAACCTCCGCAAGCTGCGGGCGGTCGCCAGATCGCTCGACGCCGTGATTCTGCGGCCTTATTACCCGGTATCGAAGCTCTATCGCCTCGTGGACGATGCGACGGGTTTGCAGGCCGACTTCATGCCAGTGATCCATGGCGTGCGGTCGTTTGAAGGGCTACGATCCCGGTCGACCGAACGCCGGCTCGACGGACTCACCGTGCTCGTCGCCTCGCTCGAGGATATTATCGCGAGCAAGAGAGCCGCCGGCCGCGATCGTGATCTGGCCGTACTGCCCGTGCTGGAACAGACCCGCCGTGCACTGGCAAA
>CANHYS010000380.1 GCA_947464585.1 Planctomycetaceae bacterium
CGGCCGGCGTCGCGATGCTCGTCTGCACGGCACTGGTGCTGATGGTCACGGCCCAGCCCCGCGGACTGTTCGTCTCATCGTCCCGAGCCGGCAACGTGATCGAGAAGACCCAGCCGTAAAAGCGAAAAGCGGGTTGGAGGCCCGAACGTAGCATGAGCAACCACCCCGCCACTGTTGATGCCACCGCTGTCACGGCCTTGCTCGCCGACATCGCCGACCCGGAGACGGGCAGACCACTCGTTGAGATGGGGCAGGTGCGGTCGGTTGAGGCATCGCCCTCATCGATCGCGGTGCAGGTCGGCCTTACCTCACACGCTGCCGTCCTCTGGAACCAGACGCGGGGCCGGATCGAGGACCTGCTGAGGGCCCGCTTTCCCGCCGTGCCCAAGGTCTCCGTGGAGATCATCCCGCACGACCGGCCGCCAGCGAAAATCGGGCAGATCGGCCTCGAGGCGAAGAGCGTGATCGCGGTCGGCTCGGGCAAGGGTGGCGTGGGCAAGAGCACGATCGCCGCCTCGATCGCGATCGGTCTGGCACGGGCCGGCAGCCGCGTCGGCCTGCTCGATGCCGACGTCTATGGCCCGAGTGTCCCACACCTGCTCGGTCTTTCCGGCCGGCCGCAGATCGACGCCGGCAAGATCATTCCGATGTTCCTGCCCGTGGGCCCGCATCCGATGCCGGTCATGTCGATGGGGTTTCTCGTGCCGCCCGGTGAGGCGGTGGTCTGGCGCGGACCGATGCTGCACGGCGCAATCACGCAGATGCTCCGCGACACGTTGTGGGGACCGCTCGACTATCTGATCATCGACATGCCGCCGGGCACGGGCGACATCGCGCTGACGCTCTCGCAGGTGCTTCCGCTCACCGGCGCCGTCGTCGTCTGCACGCCGCAGGACGTGGCCCTGCTCGACGCCACGAAGGCCATCGCGATGTTCCGCAAGGTCAACATTCCCGTGCTCGGCATGGTGGAGAACATGAGCTTCTTCGTCTGCCCCGACACGCAGAAGCGGTATGACATCTTCGGCACCGGCGGTGCCATGCGGACCGCCAAGGATTTCGACATTCCGTTTCTCGGCGAGGTGCCGATCCAGATTCCGATCCGTGAGCACGGTGATGCCGGCCGCACGGCTGCCAACTACGACGATCCGGCCGCCCGTCCCTATCTCGAAGGAATCTGCACACGCCTCGTCGGCAACCTCGCCGCGGCCCACGCCTCCCGACCGCCGATGCCGTCGCTGCCGGTCCTGTAAGAATGGGCTGTGGGCCACGGTTCGGGGCTGCCCATGCCCCGTCGCCGGACGTTCGCTACGTATCCTGCCGCCTCACGATCCCCCGGCTCACGCCGGGGGCTTGTATGGGATCATAAAAGCCCTGAGCGTAAGCGACGGGATCACACCACTCACGATCCCCCGGCTCACGCCGGGGGCTTGTATGGGATCATAAAAGCCCTGAGCGCGAGCGACGGGATGGACGCACCGTGACCGCCAGACGCGACGAAACGGGACGTTAATACAACGACAACGTGCCGCCGCTTGGCAGCCTCATCGCCGGCTGTCGCGTGAACCGCATCACGCCGCCGAGCGACCGCACTTCCGCGGCCTTCGTGCCAACCCTCGCCCACGTGGCCACGGACGCACTGACGGGCGACTCTCCGAGTGGAAATCCCCACGCCTCGCAGGCGGTGTGCCAGAGGTCATCGAGGTGGCGACGGCGGACGTGGAGCGTGTCGAAGCCATACCAGTGCGTGGGCTGCTCGATGACCCGGGCGCCGTAGTCTTCGGCGATTCCCTGCAAGTCCGCATCGAGCCGTCTGGCTGCCTCCTTGAGGCCGGCGAGCGAGAGGCGACAGCCCGGCACGAAAAACGTCCGCAGGGCGCGGTAGCGGACGGCTCCAACTGTGGCGATGCTGGCCATTGGCAGCCGTGTGATCGCGATCATCGCGCCGCGATCGGCAAGCCGCCAGACGCTCTCGCGAACCCATGCCGCGATCTGCTCGGCAGGAAAGCCATAGAGCAGTTCATTGCCGACATCGGTTACGAGCGCGACTGGCGCCTCGCCAACGTGCCGGTCGAGGCCCCGCCAGAGGCCACTCCTGAGGATCGACGGCAGCCGCCGCGCCGCCACGCGGGTATTCACGCCGTAGCCGCGACCATGACCGGCAGCCACAAAGAGGTCCGCCCCCGGCGACCGCGTCTCCACCGCAGCCACGAGGCGAGAGAGTCCCCGCGACACATTGCTGGCTCCGAGCACCACCACGCGCGGACGCGGGAAACGAGTCATACGGCCCTCAGGCGAGTCTCTCGCATCTGCATTCTTCCTGATCGAGAATTCCGCGAGGGGTTGGCCGTTTCATGTCACCGGCGTTGCTGACAAGCGCAGGCAGGATGCCGGAGCGCAGTCAGCATCGAGTGAGCGAAGGACAGGATGTCCGTAGCGAACGTCCGGCGACATGGAACGGCCAACCCCGGCCCCAGGCAGCTTGGGCCAACCAACCCTCGCTAGTTCCAGCGCTGCCACGGCGTGTTATCCGACAGGCTCTGGAAGCAGGAGACGGTGAGCATGGCGAACATGATGCCCAGGTAGGGCTCGTTGTGCGTGTAGCCCCACCAGGCGACCGCGGCCCCTGCCGCAACGCCGATCATCGCGGCAATCCGCACGGCATCGGCCACGCCGAGGCTGAGCAGTCCTTCCCGCACGATCTGCCCGCCATCGAGCGGCGGCACTGGCACGAGATTCAAGAGCGGCCAAAAGATGTTGACCTGCAGAAGGAAGTACACAAGCGCAAACAGGAAGCGGGAGCCGATGTCGGCACCCTCATAGAGGCCAAGCGCCGCCCCCACGCTCGGCACCGGAAACGGCACGGCGTAGCCGCCGACCTTGAGCACCCCGACGATCACTGCCGCGAGAGCCAGTTGCGCCAGCGGCCCGGCCGCCGAGATGATGAGCCGTTGTGAGGGCCGACGGGCACCGCGGCTCCAGGCGTCGGGAATCGCCAGCCCGCCGAGGTGATAGAGCACCACGTGGGCCGACTGCCCAAACCAGCGATAGGCCAACGCATGCCCCATCTCGTGGACGAGCAGGGAGACGAGCACCGCGGCCATCCAGATCACCAGATATTGCAGCAACTGCCGCTGGTCGCCACGGGCGAATGAAAGGCATAGGCCCCATCCCAGCAGCGCCGCTCCCACCCAGAACCAGCCCGACACCCGCACGGGAATCCCGAACAGAGAGAACTGCAGGTCAACAGGCGTCGGCTGGGGGGCGGCGAGAAACATCCCAGCATTATGCCGCATGAGCCGACGGCCGGCAGGGGGTGGCGCCTGTCACCGGGCCCGAGGCCCCGGAATGCCATCCACCCCGCAGCCCGGCCCGACCGTGCAAGGCGACGGCGAGCACGGCGTCGGCCGCCCGCTCGGCGGAACCACCATGGGCCACGCGATCGGCCACGGCATCGAGCCGCGCGATCACAGACTCCCGCGTCGCCGGCTGCGTGAGCCATTCCACGACATGCCCGGCCATGTGGTCTGCCGGATCCTGCACGGCCAGATACTCCGGAAAGATCTCCTCAGGGTCGGCGGGGACGACCTCGCGCGGAGCCCGCCACTCCCGCCGCGTGGGTCCGATCGGCTCCCGGACTGCCAGCAGATTGACCAGCGTGATATGCCTGGCGTGACGGAACCAGCTCTGAACCACGTGGGCGAAACCGCTGATCCGATAGACGATCACCGTCGGCACCCGCGCGGCGAGCAGTTCGAGCGATACCGATCCGCTCACCGCGATC
>CANHYS010000381.1 GCA_947464585.1 Planctomycetaceae bacterium
GATCACGGCCGCCAGGCAGGCATGGAGTGGGGAGGGCTTGTCAGACATGTTCCTTACTCGAGGTGAACCGCGGGGATAGATTTGGCAGGAATGTAACTGGCCAACAACAAACGATCCACGGTCTGACGGCGCCCTAGAGGCTGTGCCGGCGGAGCGAGAGGCTGTGCCGGCGGAGCGAGAGGCTGTGCCGGCGCGCGAGAGGCTATGCCGGCGTCGCGTCGCCATACAGCGCCGCGACGAGCGACTGGGTCCGTGGGCCGGGCAGCGCCCCGGGATGCATGGCACTGGGAATGAAGGCGAAGCCCAGGCCCAGCGACGGATCTGCAAACGCCAGCGATCCGCCCGCGCCGGGGTGACCGAAGGCTTTAGGGCTGGGGCCGTAGACACCATACTGGTTGGTCATGAACCCGCCGGAGAAAGAAGTCCGGTCGATGAGAACGCGGTCGGGTCCGCTGCTCAAGGTGGTCGTCATCGCGGCAAGGGTTTCGTCACGGAAGAAAGACGAACGATCACTGCTGCAGAGGAGCGAGTAGAACCGGGCAACGGCGTCGGCGGTGGCGATCGCCCCGAGCGACGGGAGGGAAGCGGTTCGCATGGCTGGCGTGTTCATCACCGCGGGGGTGAGCATCCCGCCCGGTTCGCTCAGCGCGCGCCTGGTGAGTGAAGCAGGATCGCCGAAGGCCCTCGTGAATGGGCCCGGTGCTAGTGGTGACTTGGGGGCGAGAACAGTGGCCGCGGTGTCGATCAGTTCCTCTGGGAGGCCGAACCAGAGATCGAGTCCGAGCGGTTTGCGGAATGTGTTCTCCCAGGAGGAGCCGAGCGTCTCGCCGGTCACGCGTCTGACGATCTCGTCGAGCAGGAAGCCGAAGGTGCGGGCTCCATAGCCATGGCTGCCATCAGTCGGCCAGTTTGGCGGTTGCGCCGCGAGAGACGCCGCCACCGCTTCATGATCGGTGATCGACAGGCCCTTCTGATCGATCGCGGCGAGGCCGGCCTGGTGGGAGAGCAACTGCCCGAGCGTGATCTGGTCTTTGCCCGAGGCGGCGAACTCAGGCCATAGTTTCGCCACGGTGGTGGTGAGGGGGATGCGTTTCTCTTGCAAGGCGTGCAGGGTGCAGGCCGCCGCGACGCCCTTGCTGGCCGACCAGATCAGGCAGGGGGTCGCAGCGGTCCAGGGCCGGCCGGCCGCGGCCTCGCCACCGTGCAGCGAGATCAGCGGCTTTCCATCCTGCCAGACGGCGAGCGCTGCCCCCCCGGCCGACACGCCGGCGGGCGTCTCGTCCACGATGGCCATGAAGGCCCTCGTCAGACGGTCAACGACCTCGTTCCGCGAGGACCCTGGCACGGCATTGAGGCTCACGCGTTCCACTCGATCGGTCTACCTCTCGGAAACAGGCCATGGACGGCTTTTTCAATAGCCTAATGGGGACCAAGGTTGTCCGGTCGGTTGTGCACACTCGCCACTCCGGCGGCTGGACAGCGTGTCGCCCGGTGTCGGCACACCCACGAGCGGAGGGAACGCATGCACGGTTCTAGCCATCGGATCGAAACACAGGGCCGCCTCGGCGAGGCGATGGCTCTTCTTGATCCACAATCCAGACGGCTCATGGAACTCTGGCTGGAGGGCCTGACTCGGAAGGAGATTGCGACGGAACTACAGCTCTGTGAAGAAACAGTATCGACGATCATCGACATGGTGTTCAAGCAACTGCAAACGCTGCTGGCACAGTGAACAGCGTTCGCTGTGTTCCTCTCGCCTGCTCAGTCGGGCCGCGGTGTCTGACCCCGCTGCCACACCGTCTTGCCCTCCTTGATCGTCTCCTCGACGCGGATCGCCTGAATCGTAGCCGGCTGCACCGTGAGCGGATTGGCCGAGAGCACGACCAGATCGGCCAGCTTGCCGACCTCGATCGAGCCCTTCTTCGCCTCCTCGCCGTAGAGCCTGGCGCCGTCGATCGTGATCGCCTCCAGTGCCTCGAGTGGCGAGATTCGCTCGTCGGCCCCGATCGTCTGGGCCGATCGAGAGAGGCGGTTGACCGCCGTGTGGATCGTGAAGATCTGGTCGAGCGGCGCGACGTTGAAATCGGTGTGGTTGGCGGGACGCAGTCCGAGGGCCCGGGCCGACTTCATCGGGCTGATGCAATCCGCCTGTGTCCTGCCGCGGTTGGCCACGTGGGTGTCCCCGAAATAAAAGCAGTGGATCGTGAAGAAGGAGGGCGTGATGTTCCACGCCCTGTACTTTTCCAGCTGGTCGCGGCGGATGAATTGCGAGTGGACGCCGACCGTGCCTCGCGGCTTTGCTGGCTCGCCACCTGAGGCGAAGCGATGGGCCTCCAGCAACGCGTCGATCGCGGCATCGCCGTTGCAGTGGACGAAGAGCGTGGCCCCGCCGTCGTAGACCTTCTTCACCCAGTCGTTGAGAACGGGCTGTGGAAACGAAAGGTCTCCCCGCCAATCCTTCTGACCGGCCGGCCCGTCGGTGAGGTAGGGCGTGGTGAAGGCGGCGGTGCGGCCCTGCGGCGAGCCGTCCGTCACGACCTTCACTCCGCCGATCCGCAGCCGGTTTCGGTACTCGGGCTCGTTCTTCGGCGGTTTGCCCGCGAAGACCGCATCGATTTCCGCGATGAAGGGGAGCATCACCACGTCGAGCTTCAACTCGCCGCGGTCGGCGAATGCGCGGAGCAGGTCGACCTGGTGCTTCATCGTAGCCCCTTCCTGTGCCGTCGTGATACCCTCGCGCAGGTAGAGCTCCTGCCCGGTCTTCAGGAGTTCGATCGCCTCATCGCCGTCTGGTCCCGGCACCTTGGAAAAGATCGGGAGAAAAGCTGTCTCAAAGAGGAGGCCGTTCGGATCGTTGGAGCCTGATTCGCGGCCGATCACACCGCCTTCAGGCGTCGGCGTGGCGGCCGTGATGCCGTACACGGCAAGGGCTTTCGAGTTGAGCATCGCGCCGTGGCCCGACACGTGCACGAGGATCACGGGATTGTCCGGGAAGGCGGTGTCGAGCTCCTGTTTCGTGGGTGGCCGTCGTTCCGCCAGCAGTTCGGGGTCGTAGCCAAAGCCCATGACGAACTTCCCCGCCCCAAGCTTGCGCCGCTCCTGCACCTGCTTGAGCGCCGCGATCACGTCGGCGACGTTCGTGCAGGGGCCGGCGGGCGGCGAGGCGCACAGCGCCTGCGTCTGCACGTCGACAAGCGAGAAGAAATGGCTGTGGCCGTCCACGAAGCCCGGCACGAGCGTTTTGCCGCCGAGGTCGATCACCTCGGTCGCCTCGCCCTTGTGCTTCATCACATCGGCCTCGCTGCCGACCGCCACGATCTTCCCGTCCGCGATCGCCACCGCCTCGGCGTTCGGCTGCGCGGGGTTTACGGTGACGATCGGGCCGCCGCGGATGATGCGGTCGGCCGGCGCGGCCGCCGCCATCCGTGTGACGGCAAACACCATGACACATGCCGCGACGAGGGCGGCTCGAAACAGGCAATGCATGATTGGGCTCCAGCGAGTGGCGTGCGAATCACGAACATCCGACAAGAAAGCCGTCAGTGTAGCGGCAATCGGCAGATTTCGTGTCGCGGCGTGATCATCGTCACGCGAGATCGCCGGACTGGCTCAAACATTCATTGCTCCAGTGTGACCATTGCTCCAGATTGGCAATGATCTTCCGGATCTCATCCTGCTAGAGAGGCGGAGACGTGATTCGCCGCCCTGCCACCAACGCGATCACGAACAGAACTAGAAACACGACGAACAGCAGCCGAGCGATGTCGGTCGCA
>CANHYS010000382.1 GCA_947464585.1 Planctomycetaceae bacterium
ACCGGGTTGACGTCACGAACAAAGTCCATGTCTGGCCGGCTGCCCGCGCCGACCACGCTGATAGGCAGGGGGAGCGCGATCGCGGTGGGGCCGTCGCCGTGGACGATGCGGAGCGTGCCCTGACCGTCGCCCAGCGGCCGGAGAAGGCCGCCCGGGCCAGCCGAGACGAGCGGCTTGGCAGCGTCTCCGGTAGTCTCGAACCGTACGCTGCGGGTGAGATCGACCGTGCGGCCGTCGACGAGCTGGCCTGTGACCACCAACTGGGTCGTTGCAAACGGCCCTGCCAGCGAGACCGTCGCCGGCTCGACCGCGATCGCCGTCACCGCGGCGGGCGGAGTGGGCTCCGGTTCCACCGACGGCTCGGTGGGCCATGGCAGGGGCAGTGACGATCCGGCCACGGCCGATGTGTCGAGCTTCGCGGCTGGGAAGCTGATGCCGGCCGCCCCGGTCGAGCTGTCGAAGAACCGCACGATGCCGTCTCCGCCGCCAACGGCCACGGCACCGCTGGTGGGATGGAAGGCCACGGAGTAGGCCGGTGTGGAGGGAAGATCAACGCGGGATATGAGCGTCGTGGAGGCCTCGCGGAATGCATCGAACGCCTTCCAATCGGCTTCGGAACGCTGGGACCCCTTACTGCGAGTTTCCCCCGGCACCTTTGCCATGATGTCGAGGATGTTCTTCGGCACATCCTGCTCGAGCCCGTAGCTGCAGAGGACCAATTCCCCCTTGCCGTCGAGCGACCCGACTGCCGCGATCCGCTTTCCATCTGGCGAAAATCGCACGTTGAACACGCGGCCCGTCACCGGAAAGAGCGGAAAGATCAGGTTGGCATCGTCGCCGATGACCCGGCCGGAGTGGCGGTGGATGCGATAGGCCCGCGGCAGGCCGTCGGCGCCGGCCACGACGACGTGGTCGAGTTTCGGGTGGCGATCGACAGCCGTCAGGCCGCCGCGGAGGGCCCCCGGCGTGATCGACGTGATGTTGTCGACGAACCGCTGGGTGGCCAGTTCGGTGAGTTTGACGCTCATGTCACGGCCCACGGAGATCACATGATCCCCCTTGGGAGCGAAGACCGTGTCGAGCACCCAGTCCTCGTGCGCGCCCTGATAGAGCACTTGTTCCCCAGTCTCCACACGAATCGCTCGCAGGCTGTTATCGGCGCAGCCAAACGCAATCAGGGAGCCGTCGGGCGACCATGATCCGCCATAGATGGTGTCGAATGTCACGGGCACCGACCGCACGAGCGTGCCGTCGGCGACGTTCCAGATCTGCACCTCGCCCATCCGCGCCGGGTTGCCGCCGGTGACGGCGAGCTTCGAGCCGTCGGGCGAGAACCGCACCCGCTCGATGCGCTCAGCCAGGCCGACCAGCCGCCTGACCGGTGCCTCGGGAACTGTGCCTTTCGACACGTCGAACAGCAGCACCTCGTGGAACCCCGACACGGCCAACAAGGTGCCGTCTGGTGAGAAGTCGAGCGACGTGATCACCGGCTGCCGCGAATAGACCGGAGGGTGATCCTTGTCGACCCGCTGGCCGGCACTGGCGGGCGTGTCGTCTTTGGCGCCCTGCGTGATCCACTGGCGGACGAGCGCGATATCGGTAGCCGCCAGCGGCTTTCCCGATTTGGGCATCTCCGCTTTGCCGCTGGCGTCGGGCGTGATCTGCGAGATCAGATGGCTCTCATCGGGCTTGCCTGGCACGATGCCGGCTGAGCCGGAGTCACCCGGCTTCGCCATCAGGGCGATGTCCGTCATCACGTAGCCGCCCTCGGGCTTGGCCGGCTGATGACAGCCCTGGCAGTTCGCCTGCAGAATCGGGCGGATCTGCCGGTGGTAGCTCACGGCGGGAGGGGTGGCCTCAGCAGCCACCACGGTAAAGGGTTGCCAGGCCGTCAGCACCACAGCCGAAAGCAAGAGAGATACGCGCAACGGGGCCAGAACGGCACCCGCGAGGGGGACACGCAGCCCGAAGAAAGTCGGACGGACAGACGGCAAACCGCTCATGCTGGGGTCCTTTGCGAAAAGACCGATGGCGGGCATTGCGCGACACGCAGCGTCATCCGTAGCCGGCCTCCGCACATGGGCTGCGAAAGGTACGGTCACGGACAGGGCTGGTCGCAGGACGACATGCCGGTCGAAAACGATACCTCGCATCGTACCCTGCCGTCTGGATGAAAGAAATACTGGACGGAGAGGGTGAGAACCGCAGGATTTCATGAGAAATCCCATCGCTCACGCTCCGGGCTTGCGTGGACGCTCCCATCATCCCATCGCTCACGCTCCGGGCTTTCATGGACGATCCCATCATCCCATCGCTCACGCTCCGTGCTTTCATGGGCGATCCCATCATCCCATCGCTCACGCTCCGGGCTTGTATGGACGCTCCCATCAAAGCCCCCGGCGTCAGCCGGGGGATACGGAGGCGATCCAGCCTTCCAGCGGATCGAGGTCGGCCGGCAGGCCATACTCCGGCAAGGCCGCGGCATGGCCCGCCTGAAGACCGCAGATCACGGCATCGAGCAGGTCGCCGCTGCCGTCGGCGAGCAGCCTTCGGCTCCATGCGGGTGTGATCTCGAGCCTGATGTCGAGCCCAGCCTCGCCGGCCACGAGCGCCCGGAGAATGGCCCGCCGGTTGGCGGCACGTTCGGGCGTCTGGTTCGCCGTGGCGTCGCTTTTGTAGGACGTGCGGCAGACCGTCCTCGCTGTGAACCCCGGATATGCCTCCAGAGCGATGCGGTGTTTGGTTGCGACTCGCTCGTGGCCGCCATGGGCTCCGTGCCGGTGTGCGGGAAACACGAGCCCTGCGTCGAGCATCCGCCCGATGCCCGCGTGCATCATCCAGGCGACCGGTGGGTTGGTCCAACGCATCGCCGGGCTCGATCCCGCGGGCTTGTCGGCCCGCCGCCAGGCAAACTTGTCGCCGCTGGGCCGGGCATCACACCAGCGTTTGAAGGTGTCGCGGAGCGCTGGCCGCGGTTGCGCGCAAAAGAACCGCACGAACTTCGGCCAGTCGGTGGGCCAGCCCTCGTGTTCGATGAGCGTTCGTGGCTGGCCGAAGGGCAGATCGAAGCCACCGACCCAGGGCCCGCTCTCCTGCAGAAAGGCCTCGTAGTCACTCAGGCTCACGAGGCTGCGGATCTCGTCGAGCTGATAGATCGGCATCTGCTCGCCGCGACTCCACCGGCCCACGGCCACGGTGATCGGCTTTCTCGGGGTCGGCGCCGACGTGAAGTCCACGCCCAGGAGCAGGCTGCCATCGGTCCACGACGGCTGCCACGGCGAAGATACCATCCGCACCCCGCCCCAAGAACTTTAGCGAGTCACTTCAGCGAGTCACTTCAGGGAGTGACTTCAGCACATGGCTTCAGGTCGTGTGGCCGTCGACGGGCGGAACGATCCGCAGCAGTCGGCCGGCGGTTTCCGATGCGGGCACATCCTTGAGACTGGCTGCCGGAGGGGCCGGCTCCACGGCGGGGCCCAGCTGCGGCTGTGCGTTCAAGGGAGCCACCGTCGGAGCGGGCTTTGCTGCCGCCGGCGCGGGAGCGGCATCCTGCGCGGCCGGCGTGGGGATCGTTTCGAGCGGCTTCAATTCGCCAGCAGTTGTGGCCGGCTTCTCGACGCGGACGGCGCCCGCCGCTGGGGCCTGCTTCGGATCGACATGCTGGAGATTCGAACCGCCCCAGCCCTCGGCAGCTGGCTTCGCGGCCGCGGCCGGCTTGTCGCTGAAGGTCTTCGTCGCGGCCGGCTCGGCGG
>CANHYS010000383.1 GCA_947464585.1 Planctomycetaceae bacterium
ATGTGGAGCAGTTCTGCTCATGGTCTGCGTGCACGATCAGCAGCATGTCGAGCGCGTCGGTGAAGTCGGGATCGCAGTGGTATTCCTCGCATGGGACGGCGAACATCATCTGCAGGAAATTTTCGCAGTAGGAGAGGTCGTTCCGCGGATAGATCAGCGGCTGCCCGATCGACTTCTTGTGGCTGTAGGCCGCGATGGTGGGGAGCTTCGCCAGAAGACGATGCACGCTCACCTCGACCTGCCGCGGATCGCGGACGTCGAGCGAGTCCTGATAGAACGTGGAGAGGGCGCCCACCACGCTGCCCAGAATCGCCATGGGATGCGCATCACGGGGAAACCCGTTGTAGAAGCTCCGCATGTCTTCGTGGATCATGGTGTGGTGCGAGAGCGCCGTCCGGAAGCTGTCGAGCTCGACGGTGTTGGGCAGCTTGCCGTAGATGAGCAGATACGCCACCTCGACGAAGTCGCACTTCTCGGCCAACACCTCGATCGGATAGCCACGGTAGCGCAGGATTCCCTTCTCGCCATCGAGAAACGTGATCGCGCTGGTGGTCGAGCCGGTGTTGACGAAGCCCTCGTCGAGCGTGATGGCGCCGGTGGCGCTGCGCAGCTTGGCAATGTCGATGCCCTGCTCTCCCTCGGTTCCCACGACCACCGGAAATTCGGTGGTGCGGCCGTTGATTTCCAGCCGGGCGGTGCCATCCGACTTGGCGCCAGGCCACGGTGGCACGGATGCAGCGGATGAAACGGGGGTGTTCGGTGGAGCACTCATGGGGCCAATCTCTCCTTGGCGATGGGGTAGCCGGAGGGCCAGACGAAGGCATCTGCGTGAGAGCGGCAGTCTAGCCCCCTCGCCACGGGTCGGCAATCGCCGCAGAAGCTGCGGCCGACCATCACCGCGTCGTGCGGGGCTGGCTCGCGGTCTGCGCCGCAGCCTGCGACGAGCCGGTGGGCTCGTCGTCGAAGATGGTCCAGACGGGAGTGCGGTCACGAACCGTGGCAAGGTACTCGTCCATCTGGCGTTTCCGACGCTCGTCCTGGAGTTTCCCGCGAATCTCCACCTGCGCCTCGATAAACGCTACGCGACCGGCGTCCGTTCTCTCGGTCACACGCACGATGTGCAAGGCCGAGCCATCGTCGAGAATCGCACTCAACTGGCTGACAGGCAGCGTGAATACCGCCTCGTCGACGACCTTCGACACGAGGCTTCCCTTGGTCGTCCAGTCAAAGCTGCCGCCGGTCGCCGCCGTCGGCCCCTCGGAACGGGCGCGGGCGACATCCGCAAACGGCTTGCCCTGCATCACCTCGTTGCCCATGGCCGCCAGCATGGTCCACGCCTGACCGCGAGGCCGGCTGGCCGTGATCTTCACCGTGAGCTGTTCGAACCGAACCTTGGCGGGATAGTCGTATTCGGCCAGATGATTCTGGTACCAGGCGATCATCTCCGCATGCGGAATCTCGCCGTCATTGACTACCTTCTGCTGGATCCATTGCTGCGCGAGCGCCCGCTCGAAAAATGTCTTCCGAATGCGGTCGAGCGACTGCCCCCGCGACCGCAGCAGCTGGTCGTATTCGAGGCCATTGGCCACGCCAGCATCGCTGACCAGTCGGGGCAGTTGCTGCTGGTCGAACGCCTCGTTGACCTTCTTCTCGATCTCCGGCAGGCGGTCCTCGGGAATCGTCCGACATGCATCGACGTAGACGACCAACGACTCGACGTGCTGTTTGATCACCTGCCGACAGATTTGCGTCTTCAGTTCGCGGATCTGCTCCGGCGTGAGCCCCCCCGAGACCTTGTCCAACCAGGCCAGCGCCGTCGGCGTGAGCAGGTCGCCCTCCAGCACAACCTCGGGGCCGACCCGGGCGACCACCCGGGCGTTGTCCAGCGACTGCATGCCGGCGGGCTGCCCCGAGCCGGCCGAACCAGACGGCAGCGTCTCCTCGAAGCCGGCCTGAATGACACCAGACTTCCCCGTCGCCTTCGCGTCGGACTTTTCTGTCGGGATCGCGACCGGCTCCAGTGGCCCGCCGGGATTGGGGAGGATGCTCGACAGGACATGGTTTTCCTGGCCTGGCTTCGACTTCCCCGTGCCGCCGGGCCAGCCCTCGGGCCGCGACAGGGCCTTGGGAACTTGCGGCATCTGCCCCGGCCCGACCATGCTGCGGGAGGAGGTGGCCGGCGGCGGAGTGCCGCCAGCGGCCGCGTCGTCGGCCGGTCCTGACAGGTTTTGGGCCGACGCGACACCTGCGGCGAGCAGGACAACCGCGCAGCATCCCCATGGAAGTCTGCTGCGGGCATGAATGTGGCGGCCGGGATGGAGCATCACGGTCTCGGTCGAAAATGTCCCGAAGCCCGCCGAGCGGCCGGCGGTTACGTGCGCGGTTTGGTCGCGACGGGGCGGGGACTATAGGGACGCCCGCGAGCGGGCCGCAAGAGCGTCCTGACCGTTGCCAAGAGCCGATCCGGATCGTCACAAATCCGCTGGTCGAGCGGTACCACGGCGCTTTTTTCACCTACTACGCGCAGCGCCTTCCCCCCAGCCTGCCAGGCCACCCGCAGCCGTTGGATGGCATGCAGGTCGTGATGGCCGATCATGAGCATGCCCGGTTGCCGGGTGATGGAATCGATGCCGTGGGCCGCGGCGGCGACCCGCAGCCTGGCAAACTCCAGCATCCTGGTCACCTCCGCCGGCAAGGGGCCGAACCGATCGACCAGTTCCGCCGCCAGGTCGTCGACCTGGCCTTCGCCCGTCACACGCGACAGCCGACGGTAGACATCGATCTTGGCGCGGAAGTCGGGGATGAAGTCGCGTGGCAGCCAGGCGGCACCGGGCAGATCGATGGTCACCGGCGGTGGCTCCGCCGGTGGCATCGCCTTGAGCCCGCGGACCGCCTGCTCGAGCAGCCGGCAGTAGAGTTCGTACCCGACCGTGGCAATGTGGCCGCTCTGCTGCGTGCCGAGCAGGTTGCCCGCGCCACGGATTTCGAGGTCACGCATCGCCAGCGAGAAGCCGGCGCCCATACTGGTGAATTCCTGGATCGCGCGGAGCCGCTTGGCCGCCGTGCTGGTGAGCGTGGCGGTCTCGTCGACGAGCAGATGACAGTAGGCGCGGTGGTGCGACCGGCCGACGCGGCCGCGCAGTTGATGCAGATCGGCCAGCCCGTAGGTATCGGCCTCGTCGATGAAGATGGTGTTCGCCCGCGGGATGTCGAGTCCGCTCTCGATGATCGTGGTGGCCAGCAGAATGTCGGCCCTCCCGGAGACGAAGGCCAGCATGACCTCCTCCAGCTCCGATTCGGAGAGCCGGCCGTGCGCGATGACGATCGTCGCCTCGGGCACGATCTGGGAGAGCCTGTGCTGCACCTTGTGGATGTCGTGGATGCGATTGTGCACGAAGAACACCTGGCCGCCCCTTGCAAGCTCCCGGTCGATCGCGGTGCGAATGAGCCGCTCATCCCAACGGGCCACGCGGGTCTCGACCGCGATGCGGTTGGCGGGTGGGGTGGTGAGGTTGGAGATGTCGCGGATGCCGAGCATCGCCATGTGGAGCGTCCGCGGGATCGGCGTGGCGGTCATCGTCAGCACGTCCACGCTCGCTCGCAGCGCCTTGAGCCTCTCCTTGACGTCCACGCCGAATCGCTGCTCCTCGTCGACGACCACGAGCCCCAGGTTGGCGAAATGGATGTCGGCCTGAGCGAGCCGATGCGTACCGATGACGATGTCGACGGTGCCACGCG
>CANHYS010000384.1 GCA_947464585.1 Planctomycetaceae bacterium
AGCGCCTCGATCACGGTATGATCTACGAGCGAATTGAGCTTCGCGAAGATCCGCGACGGCCGGCCGGCGAGCGCCCGCTGCGTCTGCTCCTCGATCAGCTCGAGCGTGCGCCGATGGAGGTCGTTGGGGGCCACGACCAGCTTCCGCCAGGCATGCCCCTGCGAGTAGCCGGTCAGCAGGTTGAACAGCGCCGACGCATCCTCCGCGATCGCCTCGTCGGCGGTGAACAGCCCCAGATCGGTGTAGATAGACGCCGTCGTGGGGTTGTAGTTGCCGGTGCCCAGATGGACGTAGCGGCGGAGCCGCTGCCCCTCGTTCCGCACCACCATCGACACCTTGCAGTGGGTCTTCAGGTCGAGGAATCCGAACACGACGTGCACGCCGGCCCGTTCCATCTGCCGCGCCCAGCTCACATTGTTGGCCTCGTCGAACCGGGCTTTGAGTTCCACCAGCGCCGTCACCTGCTTGCCCGACTCCGCGGCTGTGATCAGCGCCCGGGAAATGGGCGAGTCGCCGCTGGTGCGGTAGAGAGTCTGCTTGATGGCCAGCACGCGGGGATCGTTGGCGGCACTCGTCACGAATTCCACGACCGGGTCGAACGATTCGTAGGGATGATGCAGCAAGATGTCGCCGGCCGCGATGGCGGAGAAGATGTCTCCACGCCGCCGCTCGAGACCGCGGGGCATCCGTGGAGTGAAGGGCTTGTCGTGGAGCTTCTCGAAGCCGGGCAGCTTGTAGAGATCCCAGAGGGCCGTCAGGTCGAGCGGGCCGTCGATTCGGTAGACCTCGCTGTAGCCGTCGCCGGTGCCGTCGTGCAGGTCCTCAGCGTCGATGATCATGTGGGCCAGCGATTCGTCGGCCCTCGAGGCGATCTCGATCCGCACCGCCTGCCCCCGCTGGCGGGCCTTGAGGCGGTCCTCGATCAGTCGCAGCATGTCGTCCGACTCCTGCTCGAGCAGTTCCAGGTCGCTGTCCCGCGTGATGCGGAACGACGTCCAGGAGCGGACCTGAAATCCGCCGAACAGCTCCGGCAGCCTTGCGGCCACCACGTCTTCGAGCAGCACGAAGCTCGTGCGGCCAGGGGAGGTCGAGGGCACCACGACGATCCGCGGCAAGACCTGCGGCACCTGCACCACGGCAAACAAACGATTTGGTCCCAAACCCTCCACGTGTTCGAGCATCACGCCCAGATAGAGACCACGATTGTGATAGCGGGGCGACGGGTGGGCCGGATCGACGGCCATCGGCGTGAGGATCGGCAGGACGCGGTCCTGAAAAAACCGGTCGACGTGCTCGCGCTGCTGTCCTTCGAGCGAATCGTAGCGAAGGAGCTGGAAACCTTCGGCCGCCATCGCCGGCCCGATGCTGTCCTTGAGGCAGCGATACTGCCTGGCCACGAGATCCTGCGTCCGCTTGGCCACCGCCTTCAGCTGCTCGATCGCGCTGAGACCGTCGGGCGCATAATCCTGCGGGGCACTCTCGCCGAAGGCCTGCTCGCGGACGCCCGCCAGCCGGACCATGAAAAATTCGTCGAGGTTGGAACTGAAGATCGCCAGAAATTTGAGCCGCTCCATCAGCGGGTTCTCGGCGTTCTCCGCCTCCTCCAGCACGCGGAGGTTGAACTCCAGCCAGCTCAGCTCGCGGTTGAGAAAAGACTCCGGACCGATTTTCCCGTCCGCTGAATGTTCGCGCATCGCTGTCGACTCCCGCATGAATGCTTTTCTCCGCTGAGACCGCCGCAGAGTGTACCCTTGGGCCATCGCTCCCTATAGCCTCGCACCCCAGCTGAACAGGATTCACACATTCACTCCGCCGTCCCGGCCAACCCCGATGCCATTCCCGTTGCTGGTGCCCCTTCAGGGCAGCTCACCGCGGGCTTGTCGCACCTGCCCGCCTCGTGCCCGCCGCACGGGCGTGGCTGGTCAGCGGCCGTGGCCAGCATCCTCGAAGCCTCCGCGGCCAAGCCGGGCAACGTGCATCCGACCGCCGAGTTCCCCGACCTCACCCACGCAGAGCTGGTGGCCGCCGGCCTGGCGATCGCGCCGGCTATGGAACAGGCGGCAGAGGTGCCGCTGGGCCGCACGATCCTCGCGGCCGTAACGGCAGCGCGGTCAGTCACACGATCCAACGCCAATCTCGGCATCGTGCTGGCGATCGCGCCGCTGGCGGCCGTGCCGGATGATCGTCCCGCAGGACCCGCTGCTGTTGCGGAGGTGCTCGCGGGGCTCACTCCAGACGACGCCGCGAATGTCTGGCAGGCGATCCGGCTCGCCCAGCCAGGCGGCATGGGGCAGAGCGGGCAACACGACCTCGCCGAACCGCCACCGGACGACCTGCTGGCGGCGATGCGGCTCGCGGCACCGCGTGACGCGATCGCGCGGCTCTGGGCCGACGGCTACGCCCCGCTCGTCACCGGTCTCGTGGCCGATCTCGAAATGGCGATCGGCCGCGGACTCACTCTGAATGATGCGATCGTCCATGCCTTTCTTGCCCAGCTCGCGCGGGAGCCTGATTCGCTCATCGCCCGGAAGCACGGCCTGGCCGTGGCGGTCGACGTGTCGCGGCGGGCGTCTGCCGCCCTGGCCCACCCCCAGACCATTCCCGAATTCGATCGGTTTCTGCGGTCGCCACGGCGACTGAATCCCGGCACCACCGCCGACCTCACCGCCGCCGCACTCTATATTCTGATCAGGAGCGGCCGCCTGCTGAATGACTGAGCCCCGACCACATTCCCCTCACCTCCCTCACCATGAATGAAATGAACGAACGCTTCACGGTCCGCCTCCGCAAGGCGGTGCACGTCTTCTGTGCCGGCCACTTCATCACGCTCACCGACGAGCTCTGCGAGGCCGTGCATGGCCACAACTGGCTCGTGGGCGTCGATGTCGAGGGGCAGCCCGATGCCCATGGCATGGTGGTCGACTTCATCAAGCTGCGCGATCTGCTGTTAGCCATCGTGTCGCGGCTCGACCACCGCATGCTCCTGCCCACGCAGAACCGGCTGCTCGACGTGTCGACCGCCCCGGGACCGGTTGTGAACGGCGTGGCGGGCGCGACCGAGGTGACCGTGCGGTTCCAGAACCGCCGCTGGGTGTTTCCGGCCGACGAGTGCGTGCTGTTGCCGGTGGTCAACGCGACCGCTGAATGGCTGGCCCGTTGGATCGGCCACGAACTCGTCGCCGGTTTTGAAGCCGCGGGCAGTCCGATCCGCGGCTGTCTGAAGGTCGAGGTCGACGAGTGCCTCGGCCAGTCGGCCGTGTGGGAAGTCAGCCCTCCGTGACGAGCAGCTTGGCCGCCGCTTCGAGTGCCAGCGACAACACATGTTCGCCCAGGCGAATCCGCATCAGGCCGGCGCCGTCAGGATTCTTCTCCACCGACCCTGTCGCCCCCAGGGCCAGCCCCGAGTCGGTGAGGTAGCGGAGAAACTCCGACGATTGGTCGAGGACGCGGGCCAAACGAAAGCGCATGCCCGCGGTGCACTCGGTCAACGGCCGCGCCGCCGGCTCGACAGGCGGCTCGAGCGACAGACCTTCGGCCCGTGGGATCGGGTCGCCGTGCGGATCGACCTCGGGATGCCCGAGATAGGCGTCGATCCGATCGACCAGCAGGTCGCTGACGGCGTGCTCCATGTGTTCGGCCTCGTCGTGGACCTCATCCCAGCTCATGTCGAGCGTGCGCAGCAGACAGAGTTCGATGAGGCGATGCCGTCGGATCATCCGCAGGGCCAGCACGCGACC